>CAUYXQ010000030.1:0-10100 GCA_963577015.1 Candidatus Thalassarchaeaceae archaeon | reverse complement strand
TCGCTTGTATTGGCGCAGGTGGATTAGGCAGCCCAGCCTTGCTCTATCTTGCTGCAGCCGGTATCGGAAGATTGACTATAATCGACGATGATATCGTTGAATTAAGCAATCTTCAGCGACAGGTGATTCATTCTACAGCCGATGTCGGTATGGCCAAGACCGAATCGGCAAAAAACCGTATTGCAGCACTCGACCCCAATGTCGAAGTCGTGATTCATCAACAGCGATTAAATGCTGAAAATTGCGATGAATTACTTGCTGGCCATGATGTTATTATTGATGGCAGTGATAATATTCCCACCAGGTATGTGCTCGACGATGCTTGTCGCCGTCTTGGTATACCTTGGGTCCACGCCTCAATCTTCCGTTTTGAAGGCCATATTTCTTTGTTCAACTACCACGGCGGGCCCGGCTACCGTGATCTATTCCCAGAGGCACCACCTGAAGGGGTAATCCCATCCTGTGCAGAAGCGGGTGTACTTGGAGTTCTACCTGGTGTAGTAGGTAGTCTTCAAGCAAATGAAGCAATAAAAGTCATCCTTGGCATCGGTAAGACTCTCTCAGGTCGTTTGTTAATCTATGATTCATTAACGATGGAATTTCGGGAATTGAGTTATTCCAGTGCTACTAACTTGCCGAGACATGCTAAAAAACCAGAAGACTCCGCAGGTAAATTGATGATTCAGAATATCGATGTCGCTAGTACGCTTGCCAAAATGGAAGGGGGATGGAGTCCTTTCATCCTCGATGTTAGGTCGGAAAGAGAATTCATAACCTCTCGTATCGACGGCGTCAATCTAAGAATAACTCATGATGAAGTTCTAAGCGCAGTCAACCAAATCCCTGCTGATTGTGATGTTTTAGTGTACTGCGCTGGTGGGGTAAGATCGCAACTGGCAATTATGCTATTGGTGGAAGCGGGCAGGGATGGCTCATTACTCTACAATTTATCTAGCGGGATGAATGCTTGGCAACGTTTGGTTCCGGCTAAGACCATCCGTGGTTGAAAGCAACTTCTACCCACCTTCGGTGGGTGAATCTTCAAAGGTCATCAGTAGGTGTGCTCATCGTGGCAAAGATAATCGTCGCCGATGAGAATCAGGGACGGCGCAATTTACTGGCCAATACGCTTGAGCGTGCAGGCTATGATATTACTAGGGCTGGAACCCTTCGTCAAGCCGAAGGAACCGCCTTGGCAACCATGCCAGAAGTGGTGCTAATAGACGGTGATTGGGACGCTGGTGATGCAATTGATTCTAGTCAACGTCTGATGGCAGATTCCGAATTTGCTTTCAAATGCCGAATAGTGCTCCTCTCACGTTCGTCAAGTCAGGATTACATGATTCAAGCGGCGAGAGCTGGAATCAACGAGGTTATCACCAAACCGGTCGACATGCCCAAACTCATGGGACAATTGGAAAAGCATTGCAAGAAACAATTCGTGCCACCACCAGCCGATGTCGAAACCACAGGCGGTGGTGGTGGTTCCTTCGACGTATCCATGGTCATGGGAGGAGGGCAATGGGCTCTACCAATGCTAAAAGGGTTGATTGGACCCGAAAAAATCAATGCCGATTTCATTGAGGAAATCCTTCAACAATTAAACGATGAAGGGTTTGAATTCGATACCGCTATCGACCCAAATATTATGTCAAACGTACTGAGGGTTGCATTGAATAGATTGGTCGAACAATCCGAATCCGAAGAAACCCAACCCACAGGTGAACCCAACGCCACATCTGGGATATTACCTGGTCAAAAAGGTCGATTGATCAGTGAAGCACCTAAGTCAATGGAAGAGGTATTGGAGAATCAAGCCCAGAAAATCGCTGACGAAGTAGAAGGAACCATGGCTGAAATACTTGAAGAATTGCCAGAAAAAGTAGCCTTGCTCGAAGAGGATGCCAAAATCGGCCTCGACCCTGAACTCGTCGAATATATTCGTTTGACTACCGAGATGGTCAATGAATTGATGTGGGACCTTGGCAAACCTGGCAATGTTATCGACCTCACCTTGATGACAAGAATCGAGGATGCGGCGATGTTCCTCGGCGATATTTTGACCTCATTACCCGAAAAGGCGGAGGATGAGGAGGAATGACGCTTAGCGAAAAGGAAAAGCGCTTGATATTTGGTGCGCTTTCTGCTGCCTTCATCGCCAATATGCTAGGTTATGCTTTCATAGTACCTATTATTCCTGCATGGAAATTACAATTCGGTCTTTCCAATACCGAGGCCACTGCATTGGTATCACTTTGGGCGGTACCGTTATTTTTTCTCGGACCCAAAACCGGTCGTCTTGTCGACCGTTTTGGTGCAGGCCATATCATTCTTGCATCGATGATACTTCTCAGTATAACCTCTTTGCTATATCTGGTAGCGACTGCAGAGATGGTTGACGGTGCGTTCTACTTTCTAGCACTGGCCCGACTGCTGCACGGATTGGCTGGGGCGGCGGTAATGACCGCCGGTTTCGCTGCGGCCAGTGAGATATGGCCATTGAAATTTGGTGAGATATCAGGAAAGTTGGTCGGCACTGCGGTCATGGGGGGTCTACTTGGGCCTGTTATCGGCGGGGTGACCTTTGAGTATAGTGAAACATTTGCTTTTACCATTCTCGCGGTGATTCCGGCACTGGTAATTCCCTTCGCATTTTTTGCCTCCAAAAAAATTAGTGGTAAACCGGAGAACAATGCCCAAGGAGGGGTGGCGGTTGGAGTTTTTTTGAGCAACCCGATTTTGCTTCGCCTAGGGATTCTTGTAGTCCTTGCAACAATCGCAACCGGAGCTTTGGAAGCGGGTGTACCACTATTCCTCTCCGAGGGTTTAGGAATGGGTTCAGGGATGATTGGTTTGGTAATTCTAGTGATGGTTTTAGTTCAGGGATTAGGCGGTTGGATTTGGGGGATTCAAGTCGATAAGAAGGGCCCGGTTCGCTTCATGATATTCGGCTGGATAATCGTCACAATAACCTTGCTCGCCTGCGGATATGTAGCAACCGACCTTTCGGATAAATCCACGATTTGGTTGATTATCGGCATTCTCGCTGCTTTCCAATTTTCTATCGCCGCAACCCAAGTACCAATGCTGCCTATGATCGACACCGCTACAACCCAAGCCTATGGTAGTGGTTCAGCAGGACTGGCATTCGGTGCGTTTGGTACCGCTTGGGCCGCTGGGACTATCATCGGGCCGATGCTGATAGGACCGGTACTCGACTATTCTGGTTCTTGGGCATTCACCTTTGGACTATTGGCATTACCGATGATAATCGGCTTGATAATAACTATCGCTAACGGCCATGTGCTCAACAGTTGTTACGAGGCAGAGATGTCGATGAGAAAGGAGCCGCAATAGGTTGCACCCAACGCTTGAAAGTGTGTGTTGGCTCGCAAGGACAAGGTGGAATGAGATGGTTCAAGGACAACGACCAACCATCTATGGTAAAGATTGGGTGCCGATGACACCTCTCACCTTTCAACACCCTTTACCTGTGGGCGCGGCACGAATAGAAATTCTACGGTATGTCGCTGAACGTCATGACGGTAAATTACAGTTAATCGCTTCGATTTGGGATCACGTCATTCGTGACATCTCTGCCTTTGACGGAGATTTGTGGTACGAGTTTTCAACCGATTTCATCGATGCAGTGCAAAGAGGTATGCGCGCTAGAGCAAAGGTTGTAGATTTGGATGATGATTACGAGGTGATTCCTAGAACTTCTGTAGATGAACATCTTGAGCGACGCCTAGATCGTTTTTTGATAGACATCCGGCTGTGCATGCGACGATTAGCCCAATATATGGCGGTAAAACTCGACCATCGTCTTGAATGGCAGCGGATGATGACACGAACCAGAGTCCTTGATGAGCATCTAAAGTTGGTATTTGCTGAAGGCATCCCTACTCCTGACGGTGGAACATTCGGTGGTAAGGGCTTTCGCTCAACCTGGCAAGAAGGTGTTGTAGCGATAGCAACCGCATTGGAACGCCGACCACAACATGATATCGATGACGAATATGATGGCGATTTTGTCGCTCCGATGATTCGAGATGTCGGTTTGTGTTTGGCAATGGGCGATAGCGTACTCGATGTGATGAGTGCACAATTGGGTAAATCGGAGTCGAGAATGAATGGCGGCCACGAAGGAGCAGGCGGTCGAGACTTACATGTCGGTTGTTTCCACCGAGGAGTTCTGCCACCCACAGCTCCGCTACCGATAGCAAGTGCGACCTTGACTGGAATGGCATTAGCCGCATGGCGGCAAGGAATCGAGAGATTTCATATCGCTTGTATCGGTGAAGGTTCTTCCTCCTCGGGCGAATGGTGGGAATCCTTGAATCTCGCTGCGACCAGAGGCTTACCTATTTCCTATGTCTTGCAAAATAACCAAATCGCGCTAGACACCCCACCTATAAATCAATCCAATGTTGAATTGTGGGCTGATAAAGCTGTAGCGATGGGCATGCCATCGTGGACTATCGATGGCTCTGACCCGGCTAGTTGGCATGCCTCGGTAGCAACCGCACGCGAGTTTGCTCTCGAGGGCGGCGGCCCGACCTTGATTCACGTCGAAACCATGCGTGGCTGTGGCCACGCCCACCACCATGACGATCTCTACCTAGGTGCCGAATCCGGCAATCCTCCCGGCTATGTTGACCGCGACTTGCTCTCCTATTGGCAAGAAAAAGACCCGATACCAAACCATCGTCAAATCCTATTGGAGATGGGGGTGAGCGAAGAGGATTTGTCACAGATGGAAACAGAGGAACAGGACGCTGCTGATGCTGCGCGAGCCGAACTCGAACAAATGCCATGGCCAGAGCCAAAAACCATTACTAAAGGTGTTACTTTACTCCACGATGCCGATAGCCACGACGACCATCTACAAAGGATAGGTAAGGAGGATTTCGAGGAAAGCACCGCTCCACTAGCTGTAGGAGAGTGCACATTGAGTTTTGTCGAAAATGGAGGTTGGACCTATGCTCGGGCGATTCAACAAGCGATGGTCGAAATCGCCGATAGTTATGGTAATGATACCATATTCATGGGCGAGGATATGGAAATAGCCGGTGCTTTTGGCATGAATATCGCTTTGAAAAATGCAGGACATAGCGAAAAGCTTCTCGACATGCCTCTTTGTGAAGCCATCATCATCCATTCTGCAACTGGAGCGGCCTTGGCTGGAATGCGCCCGATTGCCGAGATTCAATTCGGTGGTTTTGCCGCCCTTGCTCATAATGCACTAATCAATAATGCCGCCATGCTCAAATGGCGTTGGGGTGCAGAAATCCCACTGACAATACGTATTGCTCTTGGTGGAAAAACCCGTTCTGGACCTTTCCATGCTAATATGATAGAATCTTGGTACGCGAATGATCCTGGATTGATAGTGGTGGCTCCAGCAACTCCCCAAGACGCGTATGACCTATTACTCGAAGCAGCAGAATTGGACGGACCTGTATTATTCTTGGAGCATATCGGTCTTTATGGACTCAGAGGCGGCCTGACCGGTTGGGGTATGAATATCAATCAAAATGTGGATGTCGATTCTGTAAAAATCGCCATCGATGAGGGCAAGCACCACCGCCTCGGAAAGGCTAAGGTTATTCGAGGCGGAAGTGATCTAACCGTAGTGACTTGGGGGGCGATGCTCCATCTGGCCAAGCAAGCGGCTGATGAATTGGCCAAGGAGGGGATTGAACTTGAGATAATAGACCTTGGCACCCTAATTCCATTCGATGCTCAAACCTGTATAGATTCTGTAAAACGTTGCGGGCGTTTACTGGTTTTACAAGAGGGACAATGGGCCGGAGGAATCGGCCATACGATTCAAAGCAGAATCCTTGAAGAGACCTTCTATCTATTGGAAGCAGCTCCGGTAGTAATCGGTGCATTGGACATCCCGGTGCCGTTCAGTCCACCTCTTGAAGACCATAGTATCCCCAGCCTTTCTCATATTATTGAGATTTCTCGGACTATAGCAAAATATTGAGACCTATTTCTTCTTGTACTAATATGCAATTTTGGAAAATGGTGATAGGGTAAGGGTCACTTCGCAGTTCATGGGAGAGGAGGAACCCCTTGGTATAGGCGCCCTTCTCCACTGGAATTCCCTCTTGATAATCAGTTCAATTTTCGTCACCTTGGTCGCCATAACCACCTTCACCAGTAGATTGAACGGAGTTCATATCTCGATCGTCATCGGATTGTTGATTCTCTCCATCATCCTTCTGATTACCGCAGCCGACTTCTTTATCGAAGGCGCCAAGGGTCTGGCGCAAAAAGCAGGTATCGCCGAGGTAATAATCGGTTTAACCATCGTCAGTATCGGCACATCCCTTCCTGAGATTCTAGTCACTACAACCGCAGCAGCATCTGCAGGGAGAACTGGAGATTCGGCGATGATTGATTTAGCAGTTGGCAATATCTTTGGTTCGGTATTGGTGCAAATAACCTTCATTTTGGGCATTGTCGCCCTGGTGAGACCTCTGAATATTCGTCCCGATTGGCTGCGTCGTGATGGCCTGATAATGCTTGGAGCAGTGATATTTTGTTCGTTATTGCTCTGGCAAGGCGGGGGTCTTTCGCGCTTTGAAGGCTTCATCCTCTGTTCGACTTATGTCGTCTATATTTGGTGGTTGTTGAAAAATCGTGAGAACATACGCGAAGACGAAATCGAGGCGGTAGGCGAGATAAGGGCGAGTGAGTTTTCATGGACGACTGCGGCTTATTTGATAATGGTCATCATCGGCTTATTCTTCGCTATTTTTGCAGCCACTAAACTGGTAGAACTAGCCAGTGAAATCGGTGAATCGATGAATATTCCACCCGCTATTGTAGGCACGGTAATGTCGGGATTGGGTACTTCTCTACCCGAATTGACGGTAGCATTGATGGCGGCAAAACGCAGTAGCGGCGTGGCTATCGGTACACTTATTGGTTCGAATATCACCGACCCATTGCTCTCTATCGGTATCGCAGCAATGGTAAATCCACTGATAATCAGCACCGAATCCCATGCCCTGATAATGCATTTGATTGTACCAGCGACGATAATCGGTGTTGCCATCTGCTTAGTGATGATGTACACCGGCATGCAATTCACTCGTATGGAAGGCGGAATTCTAATCGGACTCTACGTATTCTTCCTCGTCTTGCTTGAGTTGCAAAGAAAGGGTTTCATCGTACTCTAGGCCTAGCGGGATGTTGTGCTAATAGCGAACATAACCGTTCCAGATTATCAGCATCGATGGTATTGAACGCAGCATCTCTATCACTGTCGATATCGAGAACCGCCAGTAAATCACCCTCATTTGTAACCAGAGGTAGCACTATTTCTGAACGGGTGGCGGATGAACAGGCAATGTGCTCTGCTCTTTGTGTCACATCGTTGACCAATTGGGTTTGCTTGCTACGAGCACAGGTTCCGCAAATTCCCCTATCAAAAGTAATCTCAAGACATCCGTGACTACCCTGATACGGTCCGACCTTCATCAATTCAGGTGCTACTACCCGGTAAAAACCAGTCCAATCATACCACGAGAAGGCATTGTGGAGTTCAGAGACCACGGTTGATAATACCGCTATCCAATCGCTTTCACCCTCGATTTGGGCACAGATAGAGCCGATGATCTCATCGTAGCGCTCCGCTCTGTCCATGCTGCTTCATCTCCAGCCCCTATTTCAGACCAACTGCTTATGCGAAGGGGCCGAGTCGGTCCAGCATGGTCGACTTTCAACTCGATGAAATGCAAGAGATGCTTCGAGAAATGGCCAATGAATTTGCCATCGATGAAGTAAGGCCCCATGCCGAGCATTGGGATGAGAAGTCTCAATATCCAAAGGAGGCTATTGCCGCGGCTGCCAAAATGGGTTTACTCAACCTCCACATCCCAGAGGATTATGGCGGTGCTGGCCTAGGTAGTATGGAAGAGGTTCTGGTCAACGAGGAATTGGGTTGGGGTGACCCCGGTTTTGCTACCGCTGCTTATGCGACCGCTCTCGCCTGTGCACCATTGATCACCGGTGCTAGCCATGAACAGAAGGATATCTATCTGCGCAAAGTGGCTGAGGAAGGCGCACTTTCATCGTACGCGGTAACCGAACCAGACGCCGGTTCAGATGTCGCCGCCTGCAAGACCAGCGCGATACGTGACGGTGATGATTATGTCATCAACGGCTCGAAGATGTTCATCACCGGTGCAGGTCATGCCGACTGGTTCTTCGTGTTGGCAAAGACCGATGTCGATGCAGGCTACAAAGGGATGTCTGGTTTCATCGTCGATGCCGATAGCCCCGGTTTATCACTTGGCAAGAAGGAGTCCAATATGGGGCAGAGATGTTCTGATACCCGGGCCCTCAACTT
Organism: Candidatus Thalassarchaeaceae archaeon; assembly: GCA_963577015.1. Classification (GTDB taxonomy): domain Archaea; phylum Thermoplasmatota; class Poseidoniia; order Poseidoniales; family Poseidoniaceae; genus MGIIa-K2. Next base: position 1,732 of record CAUYXQ010000030.1, on the reverse strand, counting down.
CGATGACATGCGGGTGCCAGCAGCCAATCTGGTTGGAGAATCCGAATCTGGCGGCTGGATGAATGCGATGAAGGCCTTTGACATGTCAAGGCCAAACATCGCTGCGCACGCTACCGGTCTTGCTCGTGCTGCGTACGAGCATGCATTACAATACTCCAACGAGCGTCATACCTTTGGCAAGCCCCTTCATCAACATCAGGCGATTCAATTCATGCTCGCCGATATGAAAACCAAGGTCGAAGCGGCGAGAATGCTTACTTGGAAATCAGCAAGTGAGGCAGACGCTGGCATTCGTAATACCGAATCGGCGGCCCACGCCAAGCGCTTCGCCGCCGATACCGCGATGGAAGTAAGCACCGATGCAGTGCAAATCTACGGCGGCTATGGCTATTCAGAAGAATATCCTGTTGCCCGACTGATGCGCGGAGCCAAAGTCATGCAAATCTACGAGGGCAGCAGCCAAGTACAGCGTATGATAATCGGCCGTGAGATCACCAAAGATCTCTGAAGGTGATTCTCTTGGCCAGCGCAACCCCTGCGATTATTCTTGCAGCAGGTGCAAGCACTCGACTAGGTCGGGCCAAGGCTTTAGTCGAGTGGAATGGTGAGACTTTGATCGAACTAGCGGTTCGCCAATTAGAAGCAGCAGGCGTGGAAAAAATAGTCATCGTCAGCAATAAAGAATTGGCAATCGATTTGCTCAGCATCATCAAAGATAGGCAAATCGCCATCAACCCAACACCCGAAGCAGGCCGCAACAGTTCGATTCAGGTCGGAATCCTCTCTTTGATGAAGGAGAGTGGAAGAATCCCGCAGCGGGTGTTGATAGTTCCTGTCGACCGTTGCGGCTGGCAAGTCACTACCGTCGAGAGATTACTCGAACAGAATTGCAGCTGCACTCCAATTCCCGCTGGTCATCCAGTTCTACTCTACGAGATTGAAGCGGTACTCGCTGCTGATGGTGATACCCCTCTTCGCAGTCTTTTCAATCCAGAAAGGATAGCAGCACCCGGTATTAAATTGAATATCGACAGTGAGGAAGATGTGGAGGCATTACCATGACTTTACGAGTGCTAAAATGGCTAACTGACCAATTGCTCGTTTCTAAGAAGGTTGCAATGGCTACGGTTCTGTCAACCAGCGGCTCTGTCCCCGGAAAAACCGGTTCCCGTCTCGCTTTGACCACTGATACCATCATCGGTACAATCGGCGGAGCAGGTCTGGAGCGAATAGTCATTGAACGCTTACAGAAAATGCTCTCAGAGGCGACTACAGCAGTAGGTGAAGTACAAACCTACGGTCTCAACAAAGGTGCCAAGGGCTATGAGGTCATCCCACTTGACAGTCTCTGCGGCGGTCGTGTGACTCTCGCATTAGAGGTGATAATCGCAATGCCACATATTCTATTCATGGGCGGAGGACATTGTGCAAAAGCCATATCTTTCGGTCTTCAACCATTGGGTTGGTCATTCTCAGTTCACGATACAAGAGTAGAGTATTCGACCTTAGAAGGTGCAGTGGAATCACATCACTGCTCGGTTGCGGAGTTCTTCGACTCAGAGGATTCACTCAACAGATTCTCCGATGTCTTATTGCTGGGTCATGATTGGCAAGAGGATGAAGAAAGATTACTGACTTTGCTTAATAGTGATTTTTCAGGTCGAATCGGAGTCATCGGCTCGCGCGCAAAATGGCAAGCGTTCGAGCAGAAGGTATTGGACACAGGAATCTC
>CAUYXQ010000029.1:0-10153 GCA_963577015.1 Candidatus Thalassarchaeaceae archaeon | reverse complement strand
ATGGTGCAGTATTGTTATTCAGCGGCATTTTAGCTACGATGAATGGCGGCAGAATAAGTAGCATCATTGGTTTGCCGATTTGTCTATTGATACTTCATACTTCATTTTCAATAGGTTTAGTCGACGGAATATTTCGTCGCGGTAAGGCAAGTAGAGATCGAACCTCTTAGCCCAAAACAGGCGAACATTGATGATGATAGGGTCTGAGCAGAAGGTGAGTGATATCATGGAGACCAGGCCTACCACCGCACTTGCTCTGCTATTTGTGCCAATAATGGTCCTCAACGTTTTGCGTTTTGCAATCCCTCCAATCGATGCAATGTTTGACTTCTCGACCGAATTAATGTTGGCAAGCAATGGTATCGCTATCGGCATCGGCTTTGTTCTTTACAAGAGAACCCAGAGGGTACGCGACCATGAATGGCAACGAACCAAAGCCCTCAAGGCAACAAAAAAGCAATTCAAGGCTGAAGAGAGCGGGGTTTGGGAGCGAGAAGTAGATCACGGAATAGATACTAGTAACGTCAATAAGGAAGCACTTGAAGGCAATGTTTCTCGCATCAATCTCGAGGGCAAGGAGATAGAACTAGATCGGGATGATACCACAGAGGTTCAATTCTTAATGGACTCCGAGGTGGTGATTAAGGCCACTCGACGAGTTTCTGGCAAAGATAATTTCGATCAAGCCGAAATTCAGTCTACTGTTGGTGCCACACGTAAAACAGGTTTTATGGACCGTGTTCTCGATTCTATGATGAACCTTTTCGGCAAGAACTCCCCGCACACACGGCAAGAGAAGCGCGCTGAGATTCTAGTAAAAAGAGCGACTGATGAGCCGATTATCGCCCAAAAGCCAATCGCGCCAATGCAACGAACCGATGATGATGATGATGATGATGAGCCTGTTACAAACCTCGAGATAATGTCGTTGAGTGATCACGGGAATGTGGTTCAAGAACTAAGCCCTCAGGCACCTCTAACTCTTGAAGTACAAAAACAGATACATGCTTCAACTCAAAGTGGAACTGTGATTACACCCTCATCTGAATCCTTGCACCAAAAAGTGGCGCCGGTAGAATCGCTTGAGCAAATGGCGATGGTGTCCTCAATACCAACAACCTCTCAAAGAAGTGGTCAAGTGTCGGTTTCAGGGCCTCGTTGCGCTGAATGTGGCGTGAGTAGGGACCCCAATTCCAGATTCTGCGATAGTTGTGGCGCCGAGTAATAGAGTTTGGTTTGGCAATCTCTTTGGCACCAATATTGAAGAGACCCACTCAGCAGCCATGAATCATCGCGAGGGGTCATATGTCTGAAAAGCGGGACTATTATGAGATTCTTGACGTCGACAAAGGCGCTGACGCTAAGCAATTAAAGCAAGCGTTTCGCAGCCTCGCTCGTCGCTATCATCCCGATAAAAACGATGCTGATGACGCCGAGGCTCGTTTCAAAGAAATTCAGGAAGCTTATGCGGTTCTCTCCGATAGTGATAAGCGCCAACAATATGACCGATTTGGCCATAATCCCCCTGGAGGTTCACCCTTTGGTGCAGGAGGTTTTTCTGGTTTCAACATAAATCTCGACGATATTCTTGGCGGTGATTTCTTTTCTTCTTTCTTTGGTGGATCTCGGCGTTCGGCAAATAATGGTAATGACATATTATTACGCCACACGATAACTTTGGAGCAGGCTTTTACTGGGGTGGAAGAGAAGATTGACATCGACCTTCCTAGCAAATGTAGCGATTGTTCGGGAACTGGTGCTCAAGGTGGAAAAACCACGACTTGTAAGGCTTGTAGTGGTCAAGGACGGGTGAGAGTTCGCCAACAAGTAGGACCATTTGTACAAGATGTTGTGCGCACTTGTGATAGATGTAGCGGACTTGGTTCAACCGCGGATTCTAGTTGCCGAGAATGTGCTGGAAATGGTATTGTCGAGAAAGAGCAGAGCCTGAAGGTCACGATTCCAGAGGGGGCAGATCAGGGGATGCGTTTGCGCATTAGAGGCAAGGGTCAACCTGGGACATATGGCCGCGGCCAGCCGGGAGACCTCTTCATTGAGATTCAGTTAGAGAATCACCCCTGGTTTGAAAGAAGTGAACGCGATTTGATAATGTCTCTACCATTGGGATATGCTGATTTAGTTCTTGGCTGTGAGTTTGAAATCCCGCATATCGATGGTGGTAAATTGAATATCACCGTGCCTAAATCGTCCAATTCGGGCGATACTATCACCATTTCAGGCAAAGGAATGCCCGATTCCCATGGGCGAATCCGCGGTGATGTGGTAGTGCTACTCAAACTAGATATGCCGCGAAAATTCAGCAAGTCGGTACGAAAAGCCCTCGATGATTTACGCCAAGAGCTGTTGAGCGAAAGTGATGTAATAGTGCGCATGAAGGCAGATGCGGACGAGCGTCGGCGTTCTTGATTATTGCCGTTCTAATGTTTTTGCCGGCTTTGCCGCCATTGGTTCACCCTTTACTATTCCCGAGAGGTGGATGTCAACACTATTCGCCTTGCCGACGAGGTTGATTTGGCTGTAGAGCCGATGACCACACAGGAGGCTATCGAGGAAGACCTCATGTTGACGATGTAGGAACCTTGGGGTTACGCTTTCGACATGCCAGGCCTCACCTTCCGGCGCTTCAAAACGCAGGCCTGCTATTTCCCAATCATCCTCGCAGACCTTTATTCCAATCAATAATGGCCATGAATCATCCTTGGTACTTTCATCGTTCAATCGCCAAATAGCGAGATCGATTCCCAAGGTATGATGACGAATACAAGGTTCGCCCCAGGAGAGAACAGACTCTTCCCACTCCATAGAAGCTACAGTGCGCAGTGCTCTGGTCAAATCCTTGCTACTTTGTTTATTGGAATCAGCATTAGCGATGCATTGAATCAACCATTGTCTTCTATCCTTCATCGCTGTCATTTGCGCGGCAAAGCGCTTATCTTTGCGAATATGAAGCCAGAGAAACAGTGCTGGAATCAAAAATGAGACGCCCAAAATCCAGCGAACTCTTTCACCCCAAATCTGTGCACTTTCATTAGGGGCGAACCATGGTTCCTCTCCTTCGTCGATCAACTCGTAATTCAGACGCATCGAATAACGTATTTCCGCCCCATCACCTCCCCATTCTTCAGTGATTGCTTCCGCCCCATCAACGTGCTCAACCCGTAGGAAATGCGTGCCCAATCCCAGTTGTGAGGTGATGGTTATGCCACCGGTTTGGAAAGTTGCATTCTCACTGGAAATTGGTTGCCATGTTCGCTGATCCATATCCCAAATAGTTACCTCAAGAGAACTTACATTACCTTCGATAAGGACTTGTACCATGTGAATAGATTCGGGCCAACCCGTGGTCTCAATGCGAAACATATCGCTGTAGTCATTTACGGGCAAGGTTATTTCCGCATTGACTGTGGTACCGTCTAAAGGTAGAAGTGGCCATGAACTATTATCGGTGTTATTGGATTGAGGAAACAAATTAGGCGCATCCATTCCGATGTTGACATCATGGTGTAGTGATTTGCTAAACGAGATAGTCCAGCGGCCAGAGGTATTTGCGATGATGCTTATGCCATCCATATTCGGCATTCCCCATATAGCACTACTACCAAGTGGTTTTGCCACCACTCCACTGATATTGTCGTCATCGATGTAGGCGAAGTCGTATGCGACATCGGATTGAATCATCAGTTTCTCATTTTGTAGTAGGGGGATAGTCAATTTGCTTCGGCCAACTCTGCTTATTTCACCATCGGCATCAGCATGACTGTCATTAGAGGTTTGATGACCTTTAAAGCGCAGAGAATAGACGGTATCAGGTGATTGAGAGGTTATCTCGACTATTATTCTTGAGTTTGATGATTCGACAAAAACCGGTAGGTGTTGCAGCCCGGGGGTGGAATTGGTTGAGATTCTTATCTCGACGGTAGATTTGTCTTCCATCTGTGTGGATTGCAAATAGAATTCGATGAGAATATCATTGGATGCAGCGATTAATTCGGTCTCAAGATTCCATTCATCACTAGCATTGAATATCAAAATATCAACATCGCCACTGGGTAGGTCACTCGAGATGATAGTCGATTCCTCACAAGGACATTCATTGTGCATGAATAGTGTTTGACTTTGTGCGCTTTCGCTTGGAATGGGTCTAGTATCCCTTGGATCGATGGTATTTGGGATGATAATGATTCCCTGACTAGCATTCTCTATCTCGACACTTCCATTTTCTACTTCAAAATCCAATACATCTCCCTCTGCAATAGTAATATTATTTTGCCGGATAATATAATTACAACCATCACAATTTGCCCAAGCGCTACCTTCTACCACACTATATGTGGTGCTAGCGATGACTACAGGGGCGCAAAGCACGAGGAGGAGAAATCCTGCTATCAGGCTGCGCATATTGTTTGGCTGCCAATCATCTGTATTCAAATCATTCAAGAGAGGTTCACCTCACGCATTGGTTGATGCCCGAACTAGGTCGTACAGTAATCGCCCGGCAAAGGATGGCGAGATTATGGGCACTTGGTGACCGCAGTGCACCGGTTTCTTTCACTCCCGGGTTGGTATTACTCGAAGGAGATGTAGGGCGAGAAGTGAGTTTAGCGCCCTTTATTTGCCAAACTGATTCGGCACTTCCTTCGACGATGACGATTACCGGACGCGCCGGATTAGATCCGTTTCAAAGCGATGTCAACAGTCCACAATATGCTGCGTCAATCGGTCATGTACTACCCCCTTCACTCGACGAAGCCGATGCCGGTGAAAAAGCTGATAGTGGAGATTTACTACCGGTTTCATGGCAGAGGATTCGTCACGACCCCGACTTGTTGGCCAAGGATCTCAAGCCAGCGATTATCGCATTGGTTGATGCACCGCAATTAGCGCGTAGGCCCGGGCGATTAATCGAGGCGATAACTCTGCTAAAGCGCAAATTTCCCGGGGCATTAATGTGGACCCCAGGTCTATCAGGTCCCGATAATCTCGCACCTCTCACTTGGTTTGGTGTCGATTTACACGACCAAGTACGCAGTCGCCAATGCGCAGCATCGGGCTATGTGTTGACCGCATCTGGGCCGAGGAAAATCGAAGAGAGTGGTGAGCCTGATGTCGACCACTGGGCTATCGCTATCGCTGAGGTGCGTCGAGCGATTCGCGACTCAAGTTTGCGTGAATTGGCTGACCGACAAGCACTGACCTCTCCCCGCTTGGTCGAGCACATGCGTCGTTATGATGATTTGATGGCCGAAAGCAGTGACCATCTTTCGCAAATAGTTGATAATGGCGTCCATTTCAATTGTCATAGTGAGGCCGCTCAGAAAGACCCCTTGGTGCGTAATTGGCAACGTTTTATGCGCGATGAATACCAAAGCCCCAGCGGTATGAACGACGTATTGATTCTACTGCCCTGTTCAGACCGTAAACCATATTCCTCCTCTAAGTCACACAAACGATTTTTCCGAGCGATTTCCCATAATGGCTGTCATGAATTAATGATAACCTCTCCATTGGCAGTGGTGCCGCGCGACTTGGAGAATATCTGGCCTGCAGGGATGTATGATCTGCCAGTAACCGGCGATTGGAGTCTGGATGAGCTAAGTGTCATTCACGAGGTGTTGGCTGGAATATTGGCACGTAATAAATACCGAGTGATTATCAATCACAGTGGCATGGATCTCTCGAATCTCGGTATCGACATTATCGATACTAGAATCGGTGAGCGCGCGACTAGTGAAGAGGCTTTGAGTAGATTAAGTGCGGCCTGCAAAGAGAATATCAGTAGAGGTCGCAGAAGAGGTGAGCAAGTCAATATGGATAATTTATGTAGTGTGGCTAGATATCATCATTTGAATGATGACTGGCTCAAAGATTGCCGCATCAAGGGACGTTATCCGCGCTGGAAAGTCGAAAATGATGGCAAGCAATTAGCAATGTGGTCTCCGGAGAGAGCGGGGTTTTCAATCTCCAAAGCTGGCGTCGAACATCTTCATCAGCACAATAGTCTCGCCCGAATCGACTTAACAGAGGATTTCAAACTAAAAGGTGACTTACATATAGGTATAATGAAGGCTTGGGACAAGGATTTGCAAAGAGGTAGTGACGTGCTCTTAATGCAGAGCAGTCACTTGGTTGGCATCGCTAGATGTCTGGCTCCTTCTTGGGAATGGGATGGCACTCCTGGGCGTCTGTTGAAGTTGCATCATAAGTTATGATAGCTTCATGCATAATAGTAGCGGTTAAGAATAGGTAGCGAGTCGGCGGCTTGCTCAGAGGTGTTCACATGGCAAGAATGTACTCATCCAACAAAGGAAAGAGTGGCTCGTCGAAGCCATTTGTCAGTGCTGCTCCAGAGTGGTCTAATAGCGATGTATCAGCGGTCACTTCCCTAATCGTCGAATTGGGCAAGTCGGGTAAGACCTCAGCAGAAATCGGTACAATTCTCCGTGACCAGCACGCCATTCCCGATGTGCGCTTGGTCCTCAATGGCAAGCGTATCGCTGCAGTTCTTTCCGAGAATGACATAGGTGGTGCTTATCCAGAGGATCTGATGAACCTGATGCGCAAGGCGGTTACACTGATCAACCACCTTGGTTCCAATCGTAAAGATCACCACAATAACCGTGCATTGCATCTTACTGAAGCAAAGATTCGTCGCATGGCTCGTTATTACCAATCCGAAGGTCGTCTGGCCGCTGATTGGAAATACAAGCGTGACCAGTTGCGCTTGATGGTCGAGTGATTACTACAGTCATCTTGATGAACTACGCAGCCCTCCATTCGTTTGGTCTTGGACATGCGTGATCTCTTGGCTCTGCCAATGCTTGCCTCTTTAGAGGAACAGATTAGGCGTTGCAATGTTTTGATTAACGATGCTAGTATCGTCGATTTGGTCGCTCCATCCGATTTGGAAGGGGTTCTTGGTTTGGTGCAAATAGAATCGGCATTGATAGATGAAAAAATCTCTTACCGTCGGCGTTTACTACTAGCGAGAAGAGATGTTCCACGTGATGAGATCGACCGGTTACCGGATACGGAAGGATTGCTTATCCACATTGACCCCTTTGCTCATTCTAGTGAGGGTCTATCAGTCGCTAAAAATTTAATTCATATCACGCCCTTTGCGACAATAATCGAATTCGAAGGTTCAACAACCAGCCATCAAGGGGTAGTAGATTGTGTGGCGATATGCGCAGCACTCGCTAATCGGTTGAGTACTAATTCCCTCCGTGTGCGTCGTTTGCGTCCACTTTCGATGGCTGGACAATGGTTGCGAGACTCCCTAGATGCAACATATGACCCTGCATTGACCTTGTTGCGCAATCATCTCGACGAGGAAGGTTCGATTCAAGTGGTCGCTCTACCAGAGGTGACCAATCCTGATTTATCGGCATTGGATGGGATTGCTGAGCGGATGCTCAAGCGCCTTGCTAAATCTTGGCCGGGAATGGATTTTGATCAGAGATCGCAGGCGCTTTCTGAATTGGCACTACCTGTATTGAGAGAAGCGAAAATCTCGACCCCACGGATAGAAGAATTGATTTGGAAGAGAGCGATTATCGCTGAAGATGGTAGAGATTTAGCCTCGGTTTTAAATGAGGTTAGAGCTAAATGGCCAGAAGGTGGTGATCAAACCAGAGTCCACGCCTCTGAAATGTCAGATCGCTTGATATCTAACGGTATTTTCTAAGATACGATTTTCAGGACTTTGCCACAACCACCACAGGGGATACGCAATGGTCTTTCGTCACTGGTGATGGCATTTGCAGTGGTACAAGCAGGGCAATCAACCAAGGGCAATTTACCTAATTCATCATCGAGTTCGTTACGTTTTGGACTGGCAACTGCTGTTATCAATAATAGGGCGATAGTGACGGCGAGAATAGCGATTATCGTAAATGGTGGATAGGCAAAGAAGATTGCTGTTGCCACTATTAGGAATAGTGACGACTCCATCCATAGTGCTTTTCGCACCCGATTCTTGGTCATACGCAGGGCGATCCAAAATCCGGCAACGCAGGTTATCGCAGCACCAAGACTCAATGGGAAGGGTGAGTGAAGCGGGCTATTGGTTGCTAAGGCGACAAAAGTGAAGGTAGCATCGGTGTCCAATGCGGTAGCAGTGATTGTAATAGTCTCCCCCCAAGGCAATCTCACATGTGATAATTTGATCGAATCCTCCCCCTTGATAGCCGCCCCGGTCAGGCTGGAAAGTGAATCTGTGGTTATCGAGATGTGCATATCGAGTTCTTGCCAGCGGGGATTGGCAGGTTGGACGATAATGAAATCTCTCATCAGAGTGGTCTGCTTATCCCTATCCACCACTTCTAAGGTGGATATTTTCATGGTAAGTGGTGAACTACTCACCTTATTATCACCCATGAGGTCGATGTCGATATTTATTGTCTCAAATTCATTGAAGTTCCGGCCGAGTAATTCATCACCTTCAAAGCCCATTCCTTGGTGGAGAAAGGTCGAAGCTCTGGTCACCATTTGCCGCTCAAATTCTGAGGTTTCAACTTCATCTATCACCCGGTTTCTACGGTGTTCATCCTTGACTGAGCCGGCTGAGAATATTCGTAGTGAATCCGAGAGAGTGGTGGGGTCGCTACCGATATTATCCAATCCCCAGCGTAGCCAATACGACATCTCGGCTGAAAACAGAATGCTGACCTCTCTCTCTAGGGCTATACTGCCTTGGTCGACATACATGTCCATCACTATATTTACTGCGAGAGGTGAGCCGATGCCATTCGATTGTAAGGGCTCATCAGGTGGATAAAACCCACCGCCACTACTCGAACCATCGTCTATTGTAGTGACGCTGTGGGCTTGTGATATAGATTGAGGAACCATTCCTGGCTGGACGGTAATCTCAGCGACGGTGGTGATATTGATATCACCAGAGTCGGTTGCACTCCAAGTCCATGTAAGACGAAATGCATCATCATCTGTTTGTGAACCGAGTGGTTCGCCAGTGATGGTAATCCCATCGACTCTGAGGACGATATCGGTTTGGGACAACATCGCTTGGCCCCATGGACTGGTAATCAGGAGATGTACGTAAACGTCCATTCCCTCGACATCGGGTTGCTCAAACGCCATGCTGAGCAATGGGATATTTGCTTCTAATGTGGCATCTTCTTCGCTAGTACCCCACATGAAGGTCAATGAAGCCTGACCGCTAGGGACGCTGAAAAGAAGCGATTGAACCGATAGGGTAACCTTGATAGAACCCGATGAAATCTGGCCACTCTCGACTTCTATATCGATATTTATTTCGCCGGATCCAGGTGAAAGGAATGATTGATCTTGGCCAATATCTCCCGAATAAGTGCTGCTGCCAATCTCGATTTCGATAGTGGCATTAATCTGGGCACCGCCGGCATTCTCAATCGAATATGGGATTGAGAATTGCCATATCTCTTCAGGGTAGGCACCAATCCAAGCCGGAGTGATGGACCATGAGGCAATAACGGTTTTTTGGGCAATGGAGTCGGTGGTAGTAACCTCGGTTAAATCACTCAATTCAGCTGGAAATGGTGTAATCATACCAGCATCTGCAGGGCCATTCATGTGCAGGGTGACCGGACTGGTATCACAACATTCAGAAGCCTGGGCTTGTGAAAAGTCAACTACAAAGGCGGGAATGAGCAAGATGGCTATGATGAAGGCACTGGTCGAAACTCTCACTCTATCGCCCTATTTCCGCTGGGGCCGTGCCCAGCACATCAATCCTACGTTGAATCGTGAGAATTATGGCCTACAAAGCCTTCTCTAAAAGTTCACCGAGTTCTTTCTCAAATAATCCGACCAATGCTCCACCTACTTCGCCTTGGAGATCTTCTGGCAATATTTTAAGACCCAACTTTGTTGCAGCCCTACTCGCTTTTAATTCAGCATAGAGGGAACGGGCTTTTGCGCTGAAATAATATGAGACCGCTTCTCTCAATTCTGTCTTCAATTCTTCATCTGAATCTATCTTATCCTTGATATATGATTTCAACTCATCTTTGATTAAATCACGAAATGTTTCGATGACGAGATCCTCTGTAGAAAACAAGTCCTGAATCTGTTTACTCAAATCACCTGTCATCAGACGTTCAATTGCCATGATGCGGGGAGACCCCCCTCCTTG
>CAUYXQ010000028.1:0-10549 GCA_963577015.1 Candidatus Thalassarchaeaceae archaeon | reverse complement strand
GTCTCTTCGCTCTCGGTAGTTAGCAGATCATAATCTTGAAACATGTAGAATAAATTGCGATCGGTGGGCTCCAATGCATTGTCGATAATCCTGTCGTAAAAACCAAAGAAACCGAGAGCGTGCTCGGCCATTCCCGATGCAACATCGACATCCATCTCCATATCGATATATTGACGAATCGCCTCGGTTAATTCCCTTAATGTCATACTCATGAGATCACTAACTTCCATCCCGCGCAGCGCAAGCACCACTGAATGATGTATCTATTATTAGTGACGGTCCCTTATCAACATGTCGATAACCCAACAAAGTCGATGGGTTGAACATGGCGAGCACGTCCGCAAAGTTGTGAACGACTATATTGCCGAAGGACGATTCCTTGGCTTGGCCAAGGTAGATGGCCCTGCAGATGTAACCATCGCCCCGATTCCTTACGAATTAACCACTTCCTATGGGCAAGGTACAGCCGATGGACCCGCTGCCTGCATCAAGGCTAGTGCTCAGGTCGAACTCTATGATGATTTACTCGGCGATGAATTGCCTGCAAATGGGATTATAGATACCGCCAATCCATGGAATGGCGAAGGTGATAATTTGCATTCTCAACTCAACGGTATTACAAAATACGCTGCAAGAATCTATGCAACCGGTGGATTTCCTATTTTCCTCGGTGGTGAGCATGGGATTTTGCCACCGATTATTCGTGCATCTCCTCAAAAGGTTACCATCGTTCAAATCGACGCACATGCAGATTTACGCTCCTCGCTTGATGGCGAGCCGTATTCACATGCTTGTGCTGCTGCCAGAGCGATGGATGAGGGTGCTATTGCCCTTTATCAAGTAGGAATTAGAGCTTATTGCAAGGAGGAATTGGAGCGGATTGAAAGCGATGATAGAATCAACACTTGGTTCGCACGTGAGGTGATGAGTCCGTGTGGTGGTGAAGAAAAATGGCGAACTTGGATTGCAGCTATCTCCTCGATTCAGGGCCCGGTTCATCTGACAATCGACCTCGATGGTTTGGATGGATCTCTCGTTCCGGCAACCGGCACTCCCGTACCTGGTGGACTATCCTTCTGGCATGCGATTGAAACCATTGATACACTATTCTCTAATTGTGATGTCATCAGTGCTGATGTCAATGAAATCGTTGCCCAGCAAGACAGCCCCTTGACCCAATTTACCGCAGCGATGTTGGCGACGAGAATCGCTGCCGCAAGAATTCACACTTTGAGGTGATATAATGGTAAGCAGTGTTCAGGGATCGCATATTCTTCTCGACTGTACCGGCACCATCGATTTCGATGGCCAATGGATGTTGGCATTGATGGAAAAAGCAGTTGCTGAAAGCGGTGCGAGAATGGTTCACTCACACGTAGAGATATTCGATGGCAGTATTTCCCCACCGGGGTTTGCCGCAGTCGTCTTGCTCGATGAAAGTCACGTCACCACTCATTGTTATTCCAAAAAGGGGTTGTTAGCAATCGATGCATTCACCTGCGGCTCAACCGATCCCAGTTTGATAATCGACGTCATCGAACGAGAATTGAAAACTACGATGCCTGAATTGAACATCAGTCAACGTCGTCGTCATCCACGCTTTCTCAAAACTCGTGGCGTCGGTGGAGTCAAACAATTCGTCGATGAACATTTTCACCACTTCAATGCCGGTGCTCTCAAAGATACCGCTGATTCACTACAGGATTTCCTCGCCAAAGATGGAAAATTGATGATTACTTTGGCCGGTGCGATGTCGACTGCTGAACTCGGTAGATCTCTAGCACCGCTGATAAAATCGGGTAAGGTCCATGCAATCACCTGTACCGGAGCGAATCTCGAGGAGGATATCTTCAACCTGGTAGCCCATAATTCCTACCAACGTGTCCGAAATTGGCGCTCATTGTCCTTGGATGAAGAACAAGAACTTCACGAACGTGGCTTGAACCGTGTAACCGATACCTGTATTCCTGAAGAAGAAGCGATTCGCCATATTGAAAAACTGATCCTTGAAAGTTGGAAGAACAACCGTGCTTTTCCCCATCAACACCTAATGTCGATACTCGACCAACTCGAATACGATGTACCAGCAGAACACTCTTGGCTGCTAGCGGCAAAGGATGCAAACATCCCGGTTTACGTACCAGGATGGGAGGATTCAACCCTTGGCAATATCTTCGCTTCACATTGCATGAGCGGTGAGTGTAATGCTTCGGCAGTCAAAAGCGGCGTCGATTATATGATGCACCTCGCCGAATGGTATCAGTGCCAGGACTCACCTGTCGGACTATTGCAAATAGGGGGAGGAATCGCTGGTGATTTCCCGATTTGTGTGGTGCCAATGTTACGTCAAGACCTGAAAAAAGAGGTCGAACTATGGGGATGGTTTGGCCAAATAAGTGAGTCAAGTGCCTCCTATGGCGGCTATTCGGGTGCACATCCCAGCGAGAAGATAACCTGGGGTAAACTTAGTCCGGACACCCCAATGCATATCATCGAAAGCGATGCAAGCATCGTCGCCCCAATCCTATTCACCTACCTTCTTGAGTGCTGACCAAAATAGCCGTCGTCTTCAAGTGCCACAACCCCTCCCTTGCATCAAGTGAGCCGATGCAAGTCAATGTAAACGATAATGAGAACATAATTGGAACCCTTGTCCTACCTTTATGGCAAGGCGTAGAATCACTCGATGACAAAGCTTGTGTCGGTCTTCACAGAGCACTTAGACATCAAATCGAAACCGTTCTTGCAGGTGGTGATTTCAAGGCTAAATCCGGTTCATTGATGACGCTTCTAGGAACCGAAGGAGGCAAGGCTATACTCGTCGGACTTGGTAAGGCCGACAAGGCTGATTCAAACTCCGTGCGTAATGCTGGTGCAGGGGTAATCTCTCATCGCAAGCGCTCCCACGGCACCGATTTGACCGTTCGCTTCCATGATGTCGATGTCGATTTGATGTCGGCATTTGTCGAAGGGATGATTCTGAGGGATTACAAATACGATCACTACAAGACAATAAAAGATGATGATGAAGAGGAAGAAGAGGATTTATCTGTTGAAATCACCTGTGAAGAGGATAAGGTCTCAGCTCTAAAAGCCGCTGCTGAACTTTCTGCACAAGTGGCCACTGGGGTTTTCTTGGCAAGAGACCTTGGAAATTGTCCACCAAATGACCTCTATCCAATGGCATATGCAAACAAAGTGATTGAATGGGCAAAAGATCTGCCTAATGTCAATATCAATATCATCGCCTATGATGAAGCGATTAGCCTAGGAATGGGTGGATTGGTTGGAGTTGGGATGGGTAGTGAACGCAAACCCTGTATGGTCATCTTCGAGATGAATTCTCAAAAACCAGGACCCTCACCCTGTATAGTCGGTAAAGGAATCACCTTCGATACCGGGGGTATTTCTATCAAACCCAGTCCAAACATGGATGAGATGAAGTATGATATGCATGGTTCTGCAACCGTCTTTGGCGTGATGCAAGCACTGGCAGCAACCGGTTGGCAAGAGCGAGTGATAGCTATCACCTGCATGGCTGAAAATATGCCCAGTGCTAACGCTTTACGCCCGGGTGATGTAATCACTACCTATTCAGGAAAGACCGTCGAAGTGCTAAACACCGATGCTGAAGGCCGACTTGTACTCTCAGACGGATTGTGTAAGGCCGGTGAGATGAATGTATCCTACATCATCGATCTTGCCACATTAACCGGGGCTATCGTTGTCGCACTAGGCCACGAGGCAACAGGTATGTGGACTAATGACGATGATCTACGTGATTCGCTAAAGAATGCTAGCGATGCCTGTGATGAGTTAATCTGGCCAATGCCAATGTTACCTCAGTTTGAAAAGGAAATGACCAATTCAAAGATTGCCGATGTGCGCAACCTAGGTGCAGGCAGGGCTGGTGGCTCGAATACCGCAGCAGCCTTCCTCAAGCAATTCGTACCCAAGAGAGGAGAAGGTGAAGATGCTGAGGATATCCCTTGGGCTCACCTCGATATCGCCGGAACCGCCTGGGGTGCAAAGTCAAACAAATTGGTGCCACATGGCGCCACAGGAATTCACGTCAGAACCTTACACAAGTTGATTACAGGACAGTGAATCAGCGGCCGAGGAATTTCTTCTTGACTTCTTTTTTCATCTGTTCTTTTACTATCTCAGTGGCCTTCTTATCAACCGCATCTTTGGCTGATTTCTTGGCTTCACCAACCTTGTCTTTTATCGAGTCAGTCACAGGTTTAGCAGCATCTGCTATCGCTCCAACCGCCTTCTGTTTTATCGCGGCTTTTCCGACCCCGCCGAACTTGCCAGCGGCTTTGGCCAGACGCCCCTTCTTATCTTCGCCCATGGCTAGCCATGGCGGTGGCTCTATTCAGATGGATGGGTAAATCAATCCTCGTCAACTACTTCAAAATCAGCATCGACGACACCATCATCTTCTGAATCAGCGGATTCGCCCGCTTCCTCTTGGGCTGCCATCTCGGCTGCTGCAGCCTCGTAAAGTTTGGCAGAAATGGCATGCATTGCCTCTTCGACCTCTTTGATTTTGCCTTGAATCGCTGCTTGATCGATTTCATCGAGGTCTTTCAACTGATCTTCATCATCCTTGAGTAGAACCTCAAGTTCAGAGACCTTCTCCAGTGCTGGTGCACTATCTTCCTCTTCGAGTTTATCGCCTGCTTCCTCGATGGTCTTGCGGGTTTGATAGACTATTTGATCAGCCATATTTCGCATCTCGACTTGCTCTTTGCGCATTTTATCTTCTTCAGCGAATTGCTCTGCTTCTGCGATTTTTGATTGTATCTCGTCCTCGGAAAGACTGGTGCTCGATTCGATTTTAATCGATTGTTCCTTACCAGTACCAAGATCTTTAGCACTAACATCGACAATACCGTTGGCATCGATGTCGAAAGTAACCTCGATCTGTGGCATTCCTCTTGGAGAAGGCGGGATGCCAATCAAGTGAAATTGTCCGAGGGTGGTGTTATCCTTTGCGAAATCTCTCTCGCCCTGAAGAACGTGAATCTCAACAGCAGGCTGATTATCGCTTGCAGTTGAATAGACCTCGGTCTTTCTCGAAGGTATGGTAGTATTTCTCTCAATCATCACGGTCATGACTCCGCCGAGAGTTTCTATTCCAAGGGTTAGTGGAGTGACGTCGAGCAACAATATATCGCTAACACTTTCATCACCAACTATGATTGCTGCCTGTAAAGCCGCTCCCATAGCAACTGCTTCATCGGGATTAATTCCCTTGAAAGGAGCCTTACCAGTCTCCTTCTCGATCGCTACTTGTACCGCTGGGATTCGAGTAGATCCACCAACTAGAATCACCTTGTCAAGCTCACCCTTGGAAAGTCCTGCATCTTTCATCGCTTGGCGGGTTGGAGCCATGGTCTTCTCGATTAGCTTGCCAATCAATTCCTCGAATTTTGCGCGGGTAACCATAAGGTCAAGGTGCTCTGGATTACCATCTTTCATGGTGATGAACGGGAGATTAACCTGGGTTTGTCCGGTGCCAGAAAGTTCGATCTTAGCCTTCTCAGCGGCTTCATTGAGTCGGCTTAGGGCTTGGACATCTTTAGCGAGATCTATTCCAGTTGCTTTCTTGAACTCCTCAACCAAGTGGTTGATTAGCAACTCGTCAAAGTCATCGCCGCCGAGTTTGTTATTTCCGGCGGTTGCCTTGACCTCGATTTGTGGTTGGCCATCGACTTCGTAAATCTCCAATACCGATACGTCAAAGGTTCCTCCTCCGAGATCATATACTAGAATGGTCTGATCATCTTCTTTGTCGACACCATAGGCTAATGCAGCAGCGGTTGGCTCGTTGATTATCCTTAGAACCTCAAGACCAGCGATGCGCCCTGCGTCTTTGGTTGCCTTCCTCTGTGCATCGGAAAAGTAAGCTGGACAAGTGATTACCGCTTGCTTTACATCCGTACCAAGATATGCTTCAGCGTCAGCCTTTAATTTCTGCAGGGTAAAAGCGCTAATCTCTTGCGGTGTATACTTGTTCTTGTCGATTGCCACGTTCCACTTTGAACCCATTTTCCTCTTCACAGAAGATATGGTTCTCTCATGGTTGGTAACTGACTGACGCTTTGCGGTTATCCCGACTAAACGTTCGCCGCCATCTTTGCTGAATGCCACGACGCTCGGTGTTGTACGCGAACCTTCCGCGTTGGGAATAATTACCGCTTCACCATTTTCTATAACTGAAACACAACTATTTGTCGTTCCTAAATCAATTCCTATTACAGTACTTTTTGCCATTATTTTCACTCCATTAAAAGATGGGTATTCCACCATCATCATCCTCTTCATCATCTTTATCTAAGAGGTCCAGAGACACCTTTTGTGACGCAGGAAAATAATCATCATCATCATCATCGAAATCTTCGTCGTGATCTTCATCAGAATCACCCAGAGCTGAGCCCTGTGGGGTGAGTTTTAGAGTGACGTCAAGAATACCGTTATTTATGCTCCAATCCACCAAATCCTCACACTGGTGTGGTAACTCTATTTGCGCTAAAGGTGGATTTTCAGGAGATGCTAATACCTGGAGAATATCACCATTATTAGCCAATGCTAACTCGATGTCATCCATCCCATCCTTAGTCGATAAATCGATTGTAATCACCATATTCCAGCCATCTAGATAGATATCATCAGCTGGTGGCTTGAGGAGTTTCTGTTCGTCTGAAAACTCGGCTGTCGCATCTACCTCGACAGGGGCGGCATCTACTTTCAAGTCAATGCCAAGATTGGAAAGCACCTTGTCCATCGGCATGTTCGCTTGGAATAATTTCATAATATTCTGAATATCTAGGTTGAAATTGACATCCCCGCTCTTGATCTTCTCTTCATCAATGCCCATGGCTTTGAATTGAGAACGAAATTGGTCCATTAGGCCGCGAAGTTGTTCGAGATCCATTGACATGCCCATATCACGGAACATATTGGCAATTCTCTCAAGCATCTTCTCTTCCCACTCCTCAGACATTATATTCACCACTACTGAACCATCGGTTGTATAGTCGCAGATGCTAGACGTATATCAACCTCACTATCTGCAACCCTCTTGCTCAAGTATGGGATGTGGCTGGAGTGGCCGTGAGCAAACAGCCGATTCTAGAAAATACAGAGCGGATAAGTGGGCGTGAAGCCTTACAAAAAAATACCGCTGCTGCCCTTGCACTTGCTGGTGCAGTAAGAAGTACACTCGGTCCACTTGGCCTCGATAAATTATTGATCGATGACGAGGGAAGAATCTTGGTCACCAATGATGGTGTAACAGTTCTCGAATCAGCAAAAGTCGAGCACCCGGTTGCACGAATGATTATCGACGCATCCTCGACTCAGGATCGAGTGGTTCGCGATGGTACCACCTCTACGGTGCTGCTCTGTGCAGAGATGTTGCGTAATGCTTGGTATCTCGTCTCTCAAGGCGTGCATCCTTCAACGATTGCCAGAGGCTATGCCTTGGCCCAAGAATATTCGATAAAAGCACTCGATGATCTAATCGTTAAGGCTGATGTGATATATGCGGTCAATACCAGTATTAGTGGAAAATTAAACAGGAATATGCAAGCACATTTGAGTGAACTTGCTCTAAGGGCGGCAAACATGATTCTTAACGATGAGAATGAGGCTGACCCAACCAGAATAAAGGTCATTCAGCAAGTCGGTGGGAAAATGACTGATAGCAAATTGATTTCTGGTCTAGCAATAGCCAAATCCTGCATCCACCCTCAGATGGTAGCCAATCGCGGCCCAGGCAGTATCCTCCTTATCGACGGTGGTATTGAAAGACGGAAACCGAGTTTTGATGCCAAAATAAAAATAAGTTCCACCGGGATGCTCGATGCTTTTAGAGAAGTTGAATTAGCCTCGGTAATGAAGCAAATAGATAGTATCAAAGCGCTTGAAGTGGATTTGGTAATCTGTCGCGATGGCATTGATGATGAGGCAAGACAAGCACTCAAAGATGCTGGCCTCCTCGCCTACAGAAGAGTCGAAAAGCCAGATCTAGACCTATTGGCCTTGGCCACCGGTGCCAGTTTGATTCACGATGTAAATAGAGCAGTAAAGGCAGATAGAGGCACATTTATCACTACATCTGAAGAGATTACTGGTGGGGTAAATCATTGGCTATTAGAAGGTGAAGATGGAGGTGCGACGTTTATCGCGAAAGGCTCTACCTCGGATATTGCCGATGAAGTAGAACGCTGTTTTGCTGATGCTGTGGGAGTGGCATGTCAACTCCTTGAGGAATCTTCTTTGGTTCCTGGGGCAGGTGCGACACAAGTCGCTTTGGCAAGAGGTTTGAGACGCTATGCAGAATCAATCCCTGGTCGTGAACAATTGGCTATCGAAGCATGGGCTGATGCGCTTGAAGTAATTCCGAGAACACTTGCCGAAAATGCAGGAATGGATCCAACTGACTCGCTATTACAGTTGACTGCTGCCCAAAGTAAAGAGGGCATCAACATCGGCCTTGATTTATTTGCCAGAGAAGCGACTGACGTAGTTTCTGCAGGCATTCTTGACCCGGCTGCCGTAATTAGACAATCAATTGCTGGAGCGAATGAGGCTACGATTTCCGTACTCCGAATAGACGATGTACTTTGGGCTCAACAAGACCCACAGGTTCCCGCTGAGGTGCAAGAAAGACTTGATGCCTCAGGTGGATTTGCTTGAGCGAATCCATAAGAACGGCCAGTGCAAGGACAGACTATGTCCGCACCACCTTCAGTGATGATGGCTTGGACAAAGGTCAGATCTGAGCATGATGGTTTCGAATTGATTGAGCACCCAGTTCCTTCGCCAGCGCTTGGAGAAGTATTGGTAAAAACAAATTCAACTAGTATTTGTGGAACCGACCTCCATGTATGGAAATGGGATGAGTGGAGCAGAAATAATGTCGCTCTTGGTACCATCACAGGTCATGAAACCAGTGGAGTGGTAATCGCTCTTGGTGAAGGTGTTGACACGCATGATATCGGTGATGAAATAGCGGTAGAATGTCATTGCGCCTGCTGGCATTGTCCAAGATGTGAAGAAGGAAATGCACACATCTGTGAAAACGGTGAAATCTTTGGAATTCATCGTCATGGCGCTTTTGCTCCGTACTTCACGATTCCTGCAATAAATGCTAGAATTAATCCTCCTTCACTTTCTTTGCATAATGCATCGATACAGGACCCCTTGGGTAATGCAATTCATACCTTGACTGGAGGGCCTGTAGAAGGAGCAACAATTGCGATTCATGGACTAGGTCCAATCGGGTTATTCGCAGTAAATGCGGCTAAAGCCTTAGGCGCAAATAAAGTAATTGCTATCGATTGGGATAATCAATATCGCATGAATCTCGCTAGGGAATTGGGTGCTGATTTGGTTCTAGGGAAAAATGACGATGTGGTTGAAACTATTCTCGCTCAAACCGAAGGCCGGGGCGTCGATAATTCCTGTGAATTCTCAGGATCTGCTGTTGCTCTCGCCAATGCCATAACCAGCACCAGAATGGGGGGTTATCTCAATATCCTCTCTGTATATGGCGATTCTATCACTCCAGTTCCGATGAATGAAATCGTATTCCGCTATCTTCACGTCAAGGGAATCAACGGGAGAAAAATGTGGTCGACTTGGCAAGAGATGTATGATTTACTTGCCAAAGATGTTATCGCAGTGGAATCAATGATTAGTCATCGGTTCCCGGTTGAGGAATTTAAATCAGCAATGGAATTAGTTGCTTCGGGCGAGTGCGCAAAAGTCGTTTTAGAGTTTTGAGGTGACTAGGTGGTTAAAAATCTAGATGATGGGTTCTTCCAATTATCACCACCTATAGGTATACTTTCCTGGGTTTTACACATCGTCGGTGTTTTGATTTTTTTATTGGCTGGTTTACTATTGATGATTTCTTTTAACGAATATAACCATTTTAACGTTTCAGAAGCAACCACAGTGACCAACCCAGGTGAGGTTACCACTGAGGAGTTCTACACACTCGGTGATGGTTTTGAAGGTCAAAAAGGTGCTTACCTTACGTTTAAGGCGCACATCCAAAGTGGAGATGCGATTTATCTCAGTTGTTACAAAACGGATGATAGTTGGTCGCTTTCTGAAGAAGTTGGCTGGAAAAATATCATAATGGTTGACAACGAAGGGGAAGTCATTACTCATGGCTTGCATGATGATTTTGAATTTGTATTAACTTCACGCGGATGTAGCTCTTATTGGAGTATGACCCTGGGTGGTAATTCAGATATGACAATGCAGGTATTTGCTCTAAAAACTGAAGAGGGGGTTGCTATCCTATCTTTTGGTGAAGAAGATATTACTCCACCTGAAGTGACAGATAGAGAAGACCTTCAACGTACAGCGATGATAGTCGCAGCAATAGCGGCGTTAATTCTGATGGTTAGCACACCATCTTCCCTCAAAAATGACATTCACGCTATCCGTAAGACCAGAGAAAATGGCACACAACACCATCACATCGACGGAAATGGCGTGATTCCAATCACCAATATCTATCGGG
>CAUYXQ010000027.1:0-10713 GCA_963577015.1 Candidatus Thalassarchaeaceae archaeon | reverse complement strand
AGATAATTAGGATGATTAGGTTTTGGTTGAGGGTGCTCTTCTTGAGTTAATCTTCCATTTCAGGATAGGTTACTCCCTCCAAGAATAGAGAAGATATTTGCACTATTGCTAATCAGAGGGAAATATGCGAGCGAGCGCTTTGCTTCTTGGAACCTTGATGATGGTCTCGGTTTTTTCTGGTTGTTTCCAAGATGATGCGATACCTGCTGCTCTCCCCGAAGGGCCTTCTCTTCCCGCTGGTTCGTTTGTTAGCGGGCCTGATGGTCTAAGTATCGATAGCGAAATTCTACCTCTTGATTTCACCTTTAGTGACGTCGGTGAGGACGGTCCTGAACCGAGTATCGGTATTACTTCAAGCGGCTGTATGTTCTTTATCGCTTTGGAGAAAGTCATGCGTTCTTGTGACCATGGCGAGACATGGGAAGAAGTGCAAGATCCTGTTCAATGCGCCCCCACAACCAGTGATCCCTATGGTTGGGTCGATCCCGTCACTGATCGCATATTCAATGTGCAAATGGTGGGGCTTGAAACATCATGGATCTGCTGGAGTGATGATGATGGAGAAACTTGGCTTGGCAATCCACATGACTCTGGAACAACGCCAATCAATGACCACATCAAATTGGCAACCGGTCCATGGACAAGCAGTGGTTATGGTATTGGCGGCCAACTTTCACAAGTATACTATGAAACAGCGGTGTACTATTGTTACAACAAACTCGCCGGCATTTTTTGCTACACCAGTTTTGATGGTGGTATGACTTTTAACTTGGGCGGAAATATTGGTGGTCCAGCAACATCGAACGGTGGTTTGCACGGAGCGATTACGTCTGCACCGGATGGCACAGTTTACGTCACACCACGAGTTGAAACACCGACCGTCATTATATCGAAGGACAACGGTTTGAGTTGGGATGAACGGACAATGGGTGAAGATATTGGTACTCCATACCCGCGCAAGAACTCGGAGGTCGCCACCGATATCAAGTCGAATGCTTACCATGTCTGGACAGGGCCCGGCGGTCCTGATGAAGAAGGGATATACAATGGATACAAGGGAGAAGGAATTTACATGTCGAGGAGTACAGATTCAGGTGAATCGTGGGAGCAGACTAGCATCCGTGTTAGTCCAATCGAAGTGGTATCCTATGCCTTCCCGCAAATCGATGCTGGCGACCCTGGAAGAATTGCAATTACTTATCTTGGAAGCGAAGATTCGAGTGAACTTAACCAATCTGATCTTGATGGTAATAAGTGGGTGGGAAATGCCCACTATGCCAACTCGAATGTCACTTACTACCTCTATGTCACTTACAGTTTGAACGCGTTGGATAGCAGTCCTGTATTCCATACAGTACGTGTGACTGCAGATCCCGTTCAAATCGGTGCTATTTGCCTTAACAGCGGTGATTGCCGCAGTGAACTCGGTGGCTCTAATCGTAATCTTCTCGATTTCAATGATCTTCATATCGATCTTGAAGGACGAGTCTATATCGCCTTTGCAGATGGTTGTACCGGTGAATGTGCTACAAAGGAAAACCCTCAGCCCGAAGACTCTCGTAGTCGCAGAGGCTCTGTGTATTTTTTGAGTAGTGGGCCTAGCCTCTACGAAGCGGTAGGGGAATTAAGTGAATTCACACCATCTTTGCCAATTGAAGCCAATGCAAATGAGTTCCGTCCGCTTTTGTGCCGGAGTGAAGAATGTAAGGGTGAGACTCAAAACGCCAATGATGACCAAGGCCTGATTTGAGTATTCTTACACGGGCTTGATGGCCACGAAGCGTGAGGCCATGCCCAATGGTAGCAGCAGTCTGACCTTGACCGAATTATAACCTACTTCTTTCATCATTTTCTTGTAGAATCTGTGAGTTCCATAATGGGTGTAGGTCTTTGCTAGCCACTTCCAGGGATGGTTGCGATCCTTGGTGACGATTCTGGCGACAATCTGTACATAGGTCGCCATCCACAACCGGCCGAATATTCCGTGAAGCCAATTGGCTTTACCGGCATCGCAGATGACTAGGATTCCTCCTGGTTTCAAGACTCGCAATATCTCTTCGAGTCCTCTTCTTTTATTCTTGAAATCCCTGAATGAGAATAGGCATACAACCCGGTCAAAAGTATTGTCTTCGAGGGGGATTTCTTCCGCGATAGCCTCAATGTAGGTCACTGGGGATTCAGCGCGCTGTTCACGTATTGCATCGACGCGCTTTTTACAGACCTTGAGCATCTCTGCCGAGGGGTCAAGGCAGGTGAGTTCTGTGTTTAGAAGGGTCTCGGCAAAACTTCCCGGCCCGCAACCGACCTCTAAGACATTCATGCCCGGTTTGATGAATTTAGCAACGTGGCGCCTCATGCCGCGGTCGGTGCCTAGGGTCATCAAGCGGTTGACTCTGTCATAGACTGGAATTGTTGCTTCGAGTTGTTTCTCCAACTCCGTCCAAGACTGTTCATCGATGCCAGCGGCGTCGAATTCATCGCTGGTGGAGAGATTTGTCATCGGGTCTGCGACAAGCACTCTCTATTCAATGCTTATCGCTTGGAGAAAATAATAGCATTCATGTCCGACCAAGATGGTTATGAACCTCTTCTTTGTGGGAAAGTTCATCCAAGGTGATTAGCATGGCCATGATAGACGTTCTCAAGAGTATCAAGGAAGCCGAAACCGCTGCTGATGAAAGACTTGTATCGTCCAAGGAAGAGGCGATACAGATCGTTGCCAATGCACGTCGTAAGGCTGCTGAAATCGTTCAAAGCGCAACCGATGATTCTCTAAGTAGCACAATCTCCGTGCTTAATGATGCTCGCGATATAGCGGGTAAGGAAGCAAAAGGAGTTCAATCCGACGGGACAGGGGCAATAGAGGCAGTACATTCCTCTGCATCCCAAACTCGTGATGCTGCAGTTCAATTGATTATCGATTCCCTGATGCCCTGAGTTGTTTGAGATGTTTGAGACTGTTGAGATGGTACGGCTTATTGCTGCTGGGTCGCGTAGCGACCTAGATGACGCATTACGCCTCTGTGCTAATCTCGGTGTAGTCCATATTCAAGACCATTCTTCAGATACAGAAGGCATTGGCATAGGCAAGCCCAATCCTGAAGCAAATGAAATCACCTCGCTTTTGGTTAGAACCAGAGCTGCAATAGCAGCACTAAACTCGTCAAATAAGGAAGGCCCTTTGAGCCAATCTGCAGTCAAAAGCGCACTCAAGAATGGTTTTGAAAACGACGTCGATGCCATTCTCAAAGTGGTCAATGATTCGCGAGAATCCGAAGCAGAGGCCGCCAGATTGGAAGAGAAAGTGGCAATTCTTTCAATGATTTCACCTTTGAATATGCCATTGGATCTTCTCACCGGCATAGATGCGATTGAGGTTTACATCGCTGAATGTGCAAAGGTCAACAAAGCCAAAATCGTATTTGCTGAGTTGAAGGATGCAATAGAGGTTCAAATCGCTGGTAATATCATCGCCATCGCTTGCGAGTCAGGCCGCGCAGCTGAAGTTCAGATGGCGCTTGGAGAATTGGGTTCAAAGCCAATTCAGATTCCAACCGGCAAAGGCAGTGCTGAGACAGTTCTTAGGGATGCTGAAAAGCGAATTTCGGAATTGGCGTCGAGTATCGAGTCCAATGGCAAGAAGACTTCGGCTTGGGATGAGAAGCACGGCAGAACCCTATTGGCAGTCAATGAGCATCTCGAGCGCGAAGAAGAGATTCTGACTGGGCATGTCAAATGCGCAGTAACCCCTCATGCTTATGCCTTTGAAGGATGGGTCCCAATCGGAAATGCCGATGAAATCATCGGGGCCTTGAAGAAGGTGTCAAGCCATGTGTCCATCCGTAAGTATGTCGAACCCCATGGTCATGGTGCTGAGGCTGTCCATGAACCAAAACCTCCGGTGGAATACAATAATCCCGCCGCAGCAAAGCCATTCCAATCTCTTACCGAATTGGTCGGAAGGCCTGCTTATTCAACAATCGATCCGACCTTGATGATGATGGTGACCTTCCCTATCTTCTATGGAATGATTCTTGGTGATATAGGCTATGGTTTGGTCTTGATGGCTCTCGCCTTTACCCTCCGTGCTAAGATTGGCCACACGCCATTCGGCGCAACAGCATCGACTATCCTCACCTGGATGGCGACCTGGACCATAATCTGGGGAGTACTATATGCAGAAGCATTCGGTTTCATCATCGATGAATGGGGGCCAATGGTGGGGTTCTATCACTGGACTCACGACGCATTCCACATCCCGGCATTCTTTGCTGAGACCTTGAATCTGGATCACACCTACATTCCATTCCACCGAGTTGGTGGAGCGATGGTCGATTATGTCCTGCTCTCTATATATCTTGGTGCGACCCATCTGGTAATCGGTTTCAGCATTGGTTTCATCAATGTATTCAGGGCTCACGGATTCATCGCTGCCTTCTTTGAGAAAGGCAGTTGGTTGCTGATTCTCTTTGGTGGCTTTGGCCACATCTTCCGTTATATGACCGATGCTAATTATGAATTATTCATCCTTACCGGTTGGTCGATATCCATTCTTTTGGGAATCGCTTGTTTAATTGTCGGTTTGGCTGTATTCGAAAAGTTTGGCTGGGTTGGAGGATTCATCATGGGTCCAATCGAGACCTTTGGCCTACTGGCCAATACCTTATCCTACCTCAGAATCATGGCCGTCGGTGTCGCTGGGGTGAAGATTGCCGAGTTGGGCAATGAGTTAGGCTATCACACGATGGTAACCACCGCTAGTCCCTTAGTAATGGCCGGTGCCTTCGTGCTTTGGGTCTGCGTTCATATCTTTGCCATTCTATTGGGCATCTTATCACCATCAATACATGCCGTCCGTCTCCACTTTGTGGAATGGATGAGCAAGTTCCACGACGGCTCCGGGGCTGCTTTCAGCCCCTTGGGCGGCCGTCCCCTCCACGTTGAGGGTCATATCTGAGTCCCTTTAGGACAAATTGGAGGAAAAACAATGAATGTAAGAAATGCAAGGATGAGCGCTCGAATCCTGATTGTACTGATGGGTATAATTTTGGTCGGGCAAACCGTTACCGCGCTAGAAGGAGATGACAACGCAAGCACAGAGGCTGCATACAAGAACCTCGGTGCCGGACTGGCCTTAGGATTGGCTGCAGTTGGTGCTGGAATTTCCCAAGGTGGAATTGGTAGCGCAGCTGTCGGAATGTTGGCTGAGGACGAAAGTAAATTCGGTGTCGCACTGATTTTTACCGCTCTGCCAGAATCTCTGGTCATCTTGGGTATGATGCCCCTGTTCCTCTGAGGAGGACGATTCAAGGGACTTGTTCCTTTGAATGGTAGGTGATAAAATGACATTGGAGAAATTGGCCAAGGACATCCTAGCCTCTGCTGAGTCAGAGGCTAAGGCTTTGATTAAAACAGCAAAGGCGGAAGCGAAGGAGTTACTTTCCGAAGCCGAAGATCGTGCTAGTGCAATCAAAGGAAATGCAGATGCCAAGGCGAACAAGGAAGCTGGTCAGATTTCGCGAGAAATCGTCGCTAGCGCCCGTCAATCCAATCAGAAGGAAGTCCTTGTAGCGAGACGTATTGAACTCGATGCTACATTTTCTCTTGCTAAAGAGAAGTTGGGGGATTCTTCGCTCGCTGGTCGAGCGAGTCTTCTCAAGCAACTCTTGGTAGAGGCTGCTAGGATGAGTGAAGGTAAGATGGTTATCCAACCGACGAAAATCGATCGTTCTGCTCTGAAGGATGCATCCTCAGAGTTTGAGATGGGAGATGATGTCGAAGGCCTTGGAGGATTTATCCTCGTGGCTGCGGATTCCTCTATTTCCTTTGACTTCAGATTTGACACCTTGCTCGAAGAGGCATGGTCCGAGAAACGGACTCAAATAAACGAAAAACTATTCTGAGGGGGGGGAAATAAAATGGGAGTGTTATCAAGAAATGGCGCTTATGTCGCTGCACGAGCTAAATCGCGTAAGCGTAAGCTCATAGATAGCACACGTTTCCGTCAATTGGTTCAACAAACACCGGAGCAACTAGCTGTTTCAATCGCCGATTCTGGCTACCGTCAAGAAATTGACAAGTATGCAAGTGGCTTCAAGGGCAGCGATTTGATCGAGGTTGGCCTAACTCATAATCTAGAGGCTGAACTCGCAAATATCATCGGCCTTTGTAGTGGAGAGATCCGCAAACAGGTCGAGATTTATACTGGCAGATTCCGTTATCATAACGCAAAAGTGGTGATGAGGGCGGCGTTCAACGACATGGATTCAAGTGAAATCGCTCACACTGTTTTACCTGAAGAGAATGAGATAAACGTCCCCTGGTTGAAGATGGTGGAAGAGGCAACTGGTCTGAGGTCGGCGGTCGAGCAAATGCGCAGACTGCCCTTTGGCAATGCCTTACTTGCACTATCGGATTCAGCCACATTAGGTGAGTACGAAGACGTATTGGATAGACATTATTTCCAAAACAGTTTCGACAACTTATCGGGTAATTCACCAGAGGAAAGAGTTCTCAGGAATCTCCTTGCGACCGAGATCGATCATCGCAATATCATCAATATCTTGGAGGCCGTGGAATTTGGCCTTTCAGTAGAAGACTCCTTGTCAATATTGGTCAACGGTGGTAGGCTGATTAAAGAATCGTCTTTCAATACCGTGGCCACTGGCGGAATAAGTGGTCTGCTTGATGTATTGCGTCAATCGAGGCGCTTTGATATCGATGAGTTTGAGAAGAAGCTTACTCAATCGGATGCTGAAAAAACCCTAGATCCCGTAATTATTTGGCTGCGTAAGAGAGAAATTGCCACTATGCAGAGTCTGAGTTACCTCCACCCAGTCTCAGCCCTGCCAGTGGTGCATTACGTCTCATGCAAAGTCAGAGAGGTGGAGAATCTCCGCCTCATCGTCAGAGGAGCTTCGGCTGGTTTATCAGCCGAGGTTTTGGAGGCACACATTCTGTGAGGTGATATGATGGAGATTGCAGTAGTAGGACCATCGGGATTCACCCTCGGATTTCAACTCGCAGGTGTAAGCGAATTTCACAACCCAGAAGGAGAAGAGGAGACTGTTCAAACCTTTAGGGATTTACTCAACAATAAGGGCATTGGTATCGTGGTGGTCGACTCCGCGTTACTTGCAACCCTGCCAGAGCGTCTGCGTGAGCGGGCCTCTGCGTCCATCACACCCACCGTTCTCGGTGTTGGTGCTGAAGAGGACAACTCCTTGCGAGAAACCATTCGCAAGGCAATAGGAGTCGACCTTTGGAAGTGAAGAACTAAAATTCCCAGGAGGAAAAAATATGAGCGATGAAGGAACAATTTTCCGTGTATCTGGCCCAGTGGTTACCGCCATTGGTATGGAAGCGGGTATGTATGATGTAGTCAGAGTAGGAGATGAAGGTCTCATGGGAGAGGTAATTGAATTGCACGGTGATAAAGCCGTAATTCAGGTTTACGAAGATACCAGCGGTATCCGCCCGGGAGAGCCTGTACTCAATACTCGAGAAAACCTATCTGTAGCACTAGGCCCCGGCTTATTGACTCAGATTTATGATGGAATTCAGAGACCTCTGCCAACCTTGGAAGAAGTCATGGGTGTTTTCATCACCCGTGGTGTTGATGCTGATGCATTCGACCTCGAGAAGAAATGGACATTTGAATCAACTGTCGCTGTCGGCGATGAGGTTGGATCTGGTCAAGTTATTGGCACAGTCCAAGAAACCGAGACCATCGTTCACAAAATCATGGTCCCTCCAGGTAAAGGTGGAGTTGTCAAGTCGATTGAAAGCGGCGATTTCAACGTCACCCACACCGTGTGTACCCTAGAGGATGGCACCAAGATGCAGATGATGCAGAAGTGGCCGGTTCGAACCCCGCGCCCTTACCAGCAGAAATATGCTCCAGATACCCCTCTGGTAACCGGAACGAGAATCCTCGATTTCCTCTTCCCTCTTGCCAAAGGTGGAACCGCAGGAATTCCCGGTCCTTTCGGGTCTGGAAAGACCGTTACCCAACAATCCCTTGCCAAGTATTCCGATGCTCAAATCGTGGTCTACATCGGCTGTGGAGAACGTGGCAATGAGATGACAGAGGTTCTCGCTGAATTCCCACATTTGATCGACCCCAATACCGGTAAGCCGTTGATGAATCGTACCGTGATGATAGCAAATACCTCTAACATGCCAGTGGCTGCTCGTGAGGCTAGTGTTTACACCGGTATTACCATTGCAGAATATTTCCGTGACATGGGCTATGACGTCGCTTTGATGGCCGATTCAACCAGCCGTTGGGCTGAGGCTATGAGAGAGATTTCCTCTCGCCTTGAAGAGATGCCCGGTGAGGAAGGATATCCGGCATACCTCTCGAGTCGAATTGCTGAATTCTATGAGCGAGCAGGCCGTGTGCAAACCCTCGATGGCGATGATGGCTCAATCACTGTAATCGGTGCGGTTTCACCACCTGGTGGAGACATTTCTGAGCCGGTCAGCCAAGGAACCCTGAGAATAGTCAAGGTGTTCTGGGGCTTAGACGCCGGACTTGCTCGACAAAGGCACTTCCCCGCTATCAATTGGTTAAACTCTTACAGTCTCTATCCACAGAGTCTAAACCAGTGGTTCAGAGATAATATCGCCCAGGATTTCCCTGAGATTAGAACCGAAATAAGCGGTTTGTTACAAGTCGAATCCGAGTTGCAGGAAATCGTGCAATTGGTCGGATCCGATGCTCTACCAATAGACCAACAGTTGACCTTAGAGGTTGCAAGGATGATTCGTGAATACTTCTTGCAACAGAACGGATTCCACGAAGTTGATGCTTTCTGTAGTATCGAGCAACAATATGCAATGGTCAAGGCCATTCTGTCTTTCCAAGAGAGCGCGAAGAATGCAATAGCAGCCGGAGCACAACTCGACGATGTGGTCAATGTCCCCGCTCGCTCAAATCTGATTCGGGCTAGATTCGAAAAGGGCTATATCGATGTAATCGATGATATGGTCGAAAAGATGAATGAAGAGATCGCTGCTACGGTCGAGGATAATTGAGGAGTTGAATGATATGTCAGGCAAAGAATACCGCACAATCACAGACGTAAAAGGACCACTAGTGTTCCTAAACAAGACCGAACCCGTCGCTTTTGGCGAGATCGTCCAATTGAGGATGACCGATGGTTCGATGAAGAACGGCCAGGTACTAGATACCAGCAACGAAATCGTCGTTGTTCAGGTTTTCGAAGGAACCGCTGGAGTTAACCTCTCGACAGGTATCAAATTCATGGGCGATGTATTCAAGTTGCCAGTGAGTGATGACCTAATCGGTAGAATTCTCGATGGTGCCGGTAGACCAAGAGATGGTGGCCCAGAGATAGTCGCAGATAAAAAAGCCGACATCATCGGCGCTGCAATCAATCCATTCAGCCGCCAAAGCCCACACGATTTCATTCAGACTGGGGTTTCAGCAATCGATTGTTGTACCACATTGGTGCGCGGTCAGAAGTTACCGATTTTCAGTGCTTCAGGATTGCCTCACAACGATATCGCTCTACAGATTGCTCGTCAAGCCTCCCTAAAGGGCAGCGATGAGGAATTCGTAGTGGTATTCTGTGCTATGGGAATCACCGCCGAGGAATACAATTACTTCCGAACCGACCTTGAACGCACTGGCGCATTGGAGAATGCGGTTCTTTTCGTCAATCTAGCTGACGACCCAGCCGTCGAGAGAATCATCACTCCACGTCTGGCTCTTACCGCGGCGGAATATCTCGCTTTCGAGCGTGATTATCACGTTCTGGTCATCTATACTGATATGACCAATTATTGCGATGCACTGCGCCAAATCGGTGCTGCTCGTGAAGAGGTACCTGGACGCCGTGGTTATCCTGGATACATGTATACCGATTTGGCCATGCTCTACGAGCGCGCTGGAATCGTCAAGGGCAAGAAGGGTTCGATTACCCAATTCCCAATTCTAACCATGCCCGGTGACGATATCACCCACCCCATTCCAGATTTGTCTGGATATATTACCGAGGGGCAGATCGTTATCTCCCGTGAATTACACCAACAGGGTATCTATCCACCAATCAACGTCTTGCCTTCGCTATCGCGTCTGATGGGAAGTTGTATTGGCGAGGAGACCACCCGTGAAGATCACAAATCGGTTTCTGACCAGATGTATGCAGCATATGCTCAAGGCCGTGAACTTCGCGGTCTGGTCGCAATCGTCGGAGAGGATGCATTGAATGAGAGAGATAAGCAATTACTTGATTTCTCTGCAGTCTTTGAGGATAAGTTCCTCCGTCAAGGCCGTGACGAGGACCGTACTATAGAGGAAACCCTCGATTTATGTTGGGATCTCCTCAGCGTTATCGATCTCAAATATCTAGTGCGTCTAGATCAGAAGTGGATTGATAAGTATCACCCTGATAACAGGGACTGAATATTCTATTGAAGAGAGGAGGTTGTAGAAATGGCATTGGATATTAAGCCCACCAGGAGTGAGCTGATTAATCTCAAGCGTCGTATCAAGCAGACCAAGAACGGCTATAATCTGTTAAAGATGAAGCGAGATGGTCTATTTCATGAATTCAGAAATTTACTGGGCGATATGATACAAGCCAAGAGAGATTTGACCGCTGCGTTTATTCTGGCCAAAGGCCGAATCGATTTGGCCAACTCAATAGAAGGTGCACTCAAAGTTCGTTCGGCAGCAATCGCCAA
>CAUYXQ010000026.1:0-10826 GCA_963577015.1 Candidatus Thalassarchaeaceae archaeon | reverse complement strand
TTTCTGGCCTAGACACCTGTGTAGTGCGTGAGGATTCCAATCTGATAATGGTTGGAGAGAGAACCAATGTCACTGGTTCCGCTCAATTTCGACGTTTGATAACTTCTCAAGACCTTGAGGCCGCGGTTTCAATCGCCCTTGATCAAGTCAGAGGCGGGGCAAATATCCTCGATGTAAATATGGATGAGGGGTTGATTGAAAGCGAGGAGATGATGACCAAATTCCTCAACATTATCGCTACTGAACCTGATATTGCCACTCTCCCAATAATGATTGATTCATCGAAATGGAGCGTTATTGAAGCTGGACTCAAATGTATCCAAGGTAAACCGATTGTCAATTCTATTTCACTAAAGGAAGGAGAGGAGGATTTCCTGGAAAAAGCCGAACTCGTTCGCCGATATGGCGCTGCGGTTGTAGTGATGGGTTTTGATGAAAAGGGCCAAGCTGAAACGATTGAGCGCAAGGTCGAAATCGCAAAAAGGGCTCAAGGATTATTGGTAGAAAAAATCGGTTTTCGACCAACTGATATCATCCATGACCCAAATGTTCTCGCAATCGGTACCGGTATCGAAGAACATAGTGGTTTTGCAGTAAATTTCATCGCTGCTACCAAGGAGATACGAGATTCATGTGCTGGGGCAATGGTCAGTGGCGGTATAAGCAATCTCTCTTTTTCATTCCGTGGAAATGATGCGGTAAGACAAGCGATGCATGCGGTTTTTCTCAAGCATGCGGTTGAAGCGGGGCTTACGATGGGTATAGTCAACCCCAGTCACCTGATAATTCATGAAAATATCAATCCCGAACTTCTCTCTCTGGTTCAGGACGTCGTCTTTAATCGTCGAGATGACGCGACCGAACGCTTAGTCGATGCTGCAGCATCGTTCTCAGCCACAAAGACCGAACGGGTAAACGACGAAAAATGGCGAGAGGCAGCGGTCGAACAGCGGCTATCTCATGCATTGGTTCATGGTATTTCGGATTACATCGTCGAAGATGTTGCTGAGGCTTTTTCTCAGGTCGACAAAGCGCTTGAAATCATCGAGGGCCCACTGATGGCAGGTATGAATGTCGTCGGTGAACTCTTTGGTTCCGGGCGGATGTTTTTACCACAGGTAGTGAAGAGTGCACGGGTGATGAAACAGGCAGTCGCTTGGCTTGAACCTCACATGGAGCAGGGTGAAGGGGAGCGAACAAAGCGTGGCGAAGTAGTGATGGCAACCGTCAAAGGAGATGTTCATGACATTGGAAAGAACATCGTTGGAATCGTCCTTCAATGCAATGATTACAATGTTCACGATCTCGGAGTAATGGTGCCGATGGACACCATTCTAGCCAAGGCTGAAGAGGTCGATGCTGACATAATTGGACTCTCTGGATTGATAACGCCTTCACTGGATGAGATGATCAGATTCGCCAAGGAGATGCAACGCAGAGAAATGGATATTCCACTGTTGATAGGTGGTGCTACCACATCACGCCAACACACCGCAGTTAGAATATCCCCGGCATATCAGAATGAGGTAGTTCACGTCAAGGATGCTTCTTTGGTCTCAGGAATTCTAAATGAACTACTCGATGAAAATCGGCGTAAGGATTTCAATGTCAAACTAGCCGAAGAGGAAGAGCGCTTGTCCGTGCTCTATCAAAGAAGAATGGACAATCCGTTGCTTACCTTGGACCGTTCACGGAATAAGAAACCAAATTACAACTTTGATTCAAATACTTGCCCTGTACCTCCGTTCATCGGAGTAATGACTGAAAGCATCTCCCTTGAAGAAGCAAAAGAGTGTATCGATTGGACCTTCTTTTTCACCACTTGGGGAATGAAGGGTAGATATCCCGCTATTCTCGAAGACCCTATCAAAGGAGAAGCCGCACGTGATCTATTCGAAAACGGCAAGGCTATGCTCGAAAGAGCCATCAAAGAAAATCTATTATCGATTAACGCGATTATCGGTTTTTGGCCGGCTCATTCCGATGGCGATGACATAGTGATTGAAAATGAAAACTCTTCACGTTTCGTAATGTTGCGCCAACAAAGAGATTCGGGGTCATCCAATTTATGCTTAGCCGACTTCATCGCTCCAGAAGATGCCAAAGTGGATGACCACATCGGCGCTTTTGCCGTCGCGGTTCATGGTGCTGATGAAATGGCACTCAAATTCGAAGCGGATAACGATGATTATTCTTCAATTATGATAAAAGCAATCGCCGATAGATTTGCTGAAGCAAGCGCTGAATTATTGCATCAAAGAGTACGGGCAAAATGGGGCTTTGCCGATGATGCTGACATGAATACAGAAAGGTTGTTCAAAGGTGATTATCGCTCGATTAGGCCGGCATTTGGCTACCCTGCATGTCCCGACCATAGTGGAAAGCGATTGCTATTTGAATTACTCAAAGCAGAAGAACATAGCTTTGTTTTGACCGAATCCTGCGCAACCCATCCCGCTGCAAGCGTTTCTGGGCTCTATTTCGCACATCCCGAAGCTCATTATTTTAATATAAAACGTATCGACGAAGGACAGGTAATGGACGTCGCTGCCCGCAATAACATGAGCAGAAGAGAGGTCGAATATTGGCTTTCAACCATTATTGATTATGACCCTGATTGAGAAATCTACTTTTCCTCAGGCGCTACATCGACTGTGCTCTTCGTGCTTTCGTCGATGATATTATAATCGATACCACAGGTTTTACAGACTTGATTTTCATCCCAGTCACACTGCCTTCGACAACCTGACATAACTTCACCTCAAGGAAAGAAGATGGTATCAGGACCACCGGCGGGAATTACTGGAAGTTGTCGTAATTCGCCATAGAGTGCAGGTCCTGTAACATAGGTCGTAGCTATTCCTGATTGGCCCATCAAATCATTAGCCATCGCAGCCCAAGGTCGTCCTTCATCATCGATTTCAATATCGATAAAATCACCGAATCCACCACAACGAGCATAACCGCAATTTGGATCTTCATCCAATGGGTCATCGTGAGAATTAACTTGGGTAGTAGTAATCAGAGGCTTATCGTTCCAAGCATCGGTGATAACGCCCATGAATCCATCCCAAGTCTCATTTTCCCATGTGCCGATATAAGCAAAAGCAACTCTACCATCCTCGCCTGCGTAAATCGTGGGATAACCGGTGCCGTGTATGCCATCGGGGGCAACGTCGATTGGATAGGACCACGAATCGCCTTTGTCTTTAGAATTCGCATAATATGGTTTGTTGTCCACTCCAATCCAGAATGCGTGTAATCCACCAGCCGAATCGACAGCTGTAGCGATTTCATGAGAGTTGGATTGCATATTGGCCTCGGTGGTAATCGTGTGCTCGGTCCAGGTATAGCCACCATCGATCGAGCGATAGACTGCAGGCCCATCACATGAAGGATTTCCGCGATAGACCGACCCGTCAACACTTCCTGCAACATGGGCGTGCAGGCCGCTGCACTGGCCAACACCAATCGGATAGCCAGGTCGTTGGACATCCCATGTGTGAGCTCCATCCAAACTTCTTGAACACTGAGGCCCGAGTGCAGATGAGCCGGTATTGATGCAGAATACGTAAATCACGTCATGATTGCCGATGCCATTGACATCGGGCATCGAAGCGATAGATTGGTGATCTTGCGGCAGATAATAACCTTCAGCGGTGAAAGGAATCGACCAGGTCTGGCCATCATCGTCAGAATATTCAACAAACATCGCGGTTAAAGCGTGCATATCGAATTTGACCAAGCGGTCGGTCCATGGGTCGACATAGATGTATGGATCATTCGATGAGGGTACTTGGCCCAAACTGGTGACGAGTGGGTTGAAAGGCCCCATATTATTCCAGGTCTGACCTTGGTCCATCGAGGTATAGGTCATCGACCCGCTGCCGGTTCCTCCATAGGAAGAAAAATGAATCCCTCCTCTAGATGTAACACCAATAGTTGGTTCAAAAGTGGTTGCACCAATGCCATAATAGGTTGCTAATGCCGGAAATGGGGTGTTGTTTCCATTAAGATTAGTCCAACCCAATGATGGATTATTTGCATTAACGCCCCCGGCGTAATGATACCAAGTGGTATTGGTGTAAGCAAAATCAAATGGGTTTAAATCAGGAGGCGACTCTATGATTTCCTCATCACCAAAACAGCCGGAAAGGGGTGCGCTAAGGAGGAGGAGAAGCGTTAAAATTACTCCACGGAGCATGAATCCTCGTCAAACCTGCTACTCATGAATCTTCCTCTTCCCAGAGCCACTCCAATCAGTGCACTAATCGTAGATAAAGAATTGAAACCCGGCAGGCCAAGAAACCCCTCATCTTCATTGGATTCAAGAATCATGCCATCGACAAGGGTGAAAGAATCACCAATTGTACCATCGGTTCGATGGTGAGTCAGGGACAATGATCTCGAAGCATCGTCGTAGACCAATCTAGTCCAACCATAACTGCTGTTCTCTCGATAAGCGCTCCAAGCCGGTTGCGGCTCATCAAGGTCCTCGTAGGCAGCGCGCCCGCCGATACCGATGACCAGGTGAATGGGAGCGATTCCACTGGGGATAATTGCCATATCAAGACCTTCACTCAGTGGCACCTCACCGATTACAGGCCAGGTTCGCTCATAGAAATGGTCGTGTCCAGCAATTACTAAATCGACACTGTGTTCAATATACAACTGCTCAAGAGCATCGCGAAGTTCCACCTCTGAGCCGTGATAACTATTGCTCGAATACATTGGTTTGTGGCCATAGATAATCACGAAAGGCTGAATAGCCCGGTTCTCGGGAAGATTGGCGGTCTCAAGCACGTTTTCCAACCAAGTGAATTGGCTACTGCCGGCCGTAAACGAGTGCTCAGTTGACATGAAAATCAATTGAGCACCGGGGACTTGGCGCGTGTAATAGAAACCCTCACTCTCCGCTACGTAATCCATATCAAATCTGTGTTCATAGCCTGTGAATCCAGTGGCTGGTTCATTTTCATGATTGCCGACAGCAGTCACCCATGGGGTTTTCATCATGCTTGGAGTCTGAATTTCAAACCACTCATCCCACACGTTTTGATTACCGTCAGAATATGAGATGTCACCTGAGATTGTAACCATCTGAGCAGAGGTGTCTGCAAGAATACTCTCACTGACATCTTGCCCCTCACTCGATATGCCGTGATCGGCTATTGATATCCACTCGAAATGGCCAGCAGAGGGATCAATTGTTGTGAAGGTTATGTCACTCGACCATGTAGTACCATCTCCTACCCTGTAGGTAATCTCCTCTCCAAGTGGCAGATTGACCATCTGAGCAATGTGGAAGGCCATGTCATGCTCATAACAATACGAATTACCTTGAGCAGAATCCGTTCCACTAGAATCGGTCCATTCTACAAAGGCATCTCCTCGACGTTCGGTAGCCCACATCACCGTCATCGCCGTTGGCTCATCAGCGGTCTGCAGATGTATCTGCGTGGGGTTAGCACTGCCGGTAATCGTCCCCGGGCATTCACTGATAGCCTCATTCAAACTTTGGCCCTGAACTACAGGCAGGCAAAGCATCACGATAAGAAGGGGAATAAGGCCTCTCACGGCAACCCCTCACATCGCTATGAAATCAACTCTTCGCTCGACAAATTCGCCACTGACTAACTGTTAACAATCATCCGTGGTGGATATTGATGACGATATATTCAACTGATGATAACATCTGGCTGTAAAGAGGGCGATTATGGATTTGATAGACCCAGATATTCGTAAGGCTAAGACCTTACCCTCACGCTACTATACGACACAGGATTCTTTTGAATCCCTCCTTCCTCATTTCAACGGGTGGCAATTTGCAGCTCATCGTAGCGACTTTTCACAACACAATATACTACCATTGGACCATATTGAAGAGATAAATGGCCAGTGCATGGTCTTGGTCCATTCTGACCAGACACGCTGCCTTGCTAATGTATGCACCCATCGCGGAATGAGAGTAGTGTTAGAGGAGTGCAACTCCAAACAAATTCGCTGTGGCTATCACGGTCGCTCATTTGATTTGGATGGCTCGTTTTCCCACATGCCCAGATTTGAGGAGGTGATTGGCTTCCCAACTTTAGAAGACGACTTGGCTCGTTATCCCTTGGTGGAATGGATGGGGCTACTGTTCACCTCTGGCGATGCTTCGCTGTTTCCCGACCTCTCAATCTTGGAAGATAGAATAGGTTGGATTGATATCGCATCTTTCACTAGAGATACTACAAAAGATAGAGATTACTCAATCGCTGCTGATTGGGCCTTGTATTGTGAGAATTATCTTGAGGGTTTCCATGTTCCATATGTACATCCCGAATTGCACTCGGTTATCGAGCATGATGATTATCGAGTTGAGGTTTTCGAGGGCGGGGTCTTACAGACGGGAATTGCACGAGAAGGAGAGGAGTGCTTCAATATCCCCGAATCTTCACCTGATTATGGTCAAAGAATTGCCGCATACTATATTTGGCTCTTTCCGAATCTGATGCTTAATCTCTATCCATGGGGCCTTTCAATCAATATCGCGATTCCTGTATCGCCGGGGAATTGTCGAGTCCTCTATCGAGGCTATGTCAAAGATAACCGCAATCTTGCCACAGGAGCCGGTGGCGATCTCGACACAGTAGAGAAGCAGGACCAATGGGTAGTGGAAATGGTGCAACGAGGTTTAGGCTCCAGAAGTTATGATCGCGGTCGCTATTCACCAAGTATGGAGATTGGGGTTCATCATTTCCATAGGCTGCTCACTAAGTGATAGGCCTAGTGTGCCGATTACAATATTCTGATGGGGCATGCTGGTGGTGCTGCATCGTTCTGGCAAGAATGGCACTCAAGCCATCAATCGATGCAGCACCACATGGAATTGACGTTTGCAAAATCATATTAGATAGAATATTCCGGTATTGCTTATGCAGAAGCCCAATGTCCCTACTGATTCAGGCTCAGGCCCAGACTCGACTATTACAAAGATGAAGGAGCACTTGCAGGATATTGAATCCCGCTTGCGGAAAGTTGAAGGTAAGACTGGTTTACAGCTGGATACCAATTCCAATGCTTTTGCTTTTGTGATAATCGGAAGTTTAGCAGTCGCGACTGGAGTTTTCATTTTCATGTGGTTGCAGATGCCGTGATACTGATAGTGTTGGACTATGGTAGCCCTATTTGATGCAAGCGAGCAGATTGTGTGCTTCTTCGCGTTGTGAGACGTATATGGCACCAGATCCTGGTGAGAGCTATTGTATGGTTTGCAAATTGAAATATATCGATGACCATCGAGTGAAAGAACTTATTCAGTTCAAGGATGTAAAGGAACCTAAGAAAAAGAAGAAACGAAGTAAATTGTGGAACCGATATCTTGCTATCTTCGCCGGGGCGACAATGTGCGCGGTACCAATGTCGATTTCCTTTCGTCTGATAATGGCGGGGGAATTCGCCGGACCGTTGGTGGTGATGCTAGGTGTTGTATTTTCTATCAAGGGCTTCCTATCTTTCCAACGCGTCTATGTCAAATTAACCGCAGAGGAAGAATTAGAGGAGGATAGCAATCATCCAATGCAGATAACCAGCAATCCACTTTAATGGGGGGGCGAATTCAATCGCAGCCGGTTTTGGCGTAATCTGGGCAATCATCTTGTCAAGAGATTTCATTCACAGGCCGACATCTGCTAATTTCTTGAGGGCTGTAATTTGGGCTTTGCTGAGTTTTTCGCTATCATCGAGTATGAATTCGAGGTCGATGCCTTTGACGCGCTGGCGGTCGCCGATCTGAGAGAGCGGAGGAATCGTGATGCGTCCTTTAATCCCGTCGGGCAAGGTAATCTCCGTCTTTCCACCAAGCATTAGCAAGGAGTAAGAAAGGGGGATGTCCTTGACTACCCTACCGTCATCCCAGCGGCAACCTCGTCCAGGGTCGACTCTGATTCGAACGATTAAGTCGCCTGCATCGCCTTGGGGGTGACCGTGACCTTGACCTTTGAGTTTGATTTCCATACCGTGTTTTCCGTCAGCATCGACCTTGACTTTGAGAGTGGTTTTCTTGCGGTCGATGCTGCCGTGAGACCCGGGGCTCAAACGGGTATAAGTGAATTGGAATTGGCCACCCATTTTTGCTTCCTCTTGAGAAAGGTCGAGAAAAGCGGCAGCATCTTGGCCCTTTTCACGACTTTGACTTTGGGATTGTGCAGGTCGTCTTTGCCGGCCTGCACCACCTGCACCACCGAACATTTGTGAGAAGACATCGTCCATGTTGATATTCATGCCACCGCTTTGACCTCCACCCATACCACCGAACATCTGTGATTGTTCGTGCTTTCTTCTCGCTTCGGTTGTGTTTATTTTATCATAGGCGGATTGAACTTCTTTGAAGCGTGCTTCTGCTGCCGAATCATTGGGGTTTCTATCGGGGTGGTGGCGTCGGGCGAGTATTCTGAATGCTTTCTTAATTTCACCGTCACTGGCATCACGAGATACGCCTAATACTTGGTACGGGTCACGTTCAGCCATGGCTTTTGCATCGGCAGCACCTCTTTGAACCATACGCTCTTCGCAGAGTTGCGCGTCGGATGGGTTAAATGAGGATGGTCGGTCGCACGGGAGGCCAGAGGTTGCACCATGTCTGATGAAAAAGGCGAAAAGAAGTCCTTCGAGGACATCGTTCAGAACAAGCAAGACGCTATTGAAGCGCAGTTCCGCAAGGTCTCAAGAGGCTCGTGGGCCCGTATTCTTCGCATGGCTCGCAAGCCGACTCCACAGGAATTCAAGCAGACCAGCATCATCTGTGGAATCGGATTATTTATCCTCGGCTTAATCGGATTCATTATCCTACTGATAATGGATGATTTCATTCCATGGATTATCCACGATATTTTTGGAATTTGAGGTGAGAAAAGATGGCAGAGGCATTTATCGCATTTATTCGTCATGAGCAGGAGTTGCTCATGTTACGTCGCTCGAAGTCCGATGGCGATTATCCCGCACTTTGGGATGGAGTCTACGGTATCGGCGACAGTCCTGAGGAATACATCGCTCGTGTAGTTGAGTGTACCGGTATTCCTGCTGAGGACTTGAGCTATGTTAGAGACGGACCTACCCTAGGGATCGACGTCGGCAATCGCTTGCTCGATGTTACTCCGATTCTTGTCATATCCGCATCAAAGGAAGTTGAGCCAGCAGGGCGCTATTCCGAGGCAGAGTGGATTGACCCTGGCGAGATTCAGAACCGCAACACCGTCTTTACCAATCTACAAGTAGAGAATAGCGAGAAGTTATTCCGCGAGATGTACGGTAGCGTCGCCTCTTTCCTCTACATCGTCAAGACCGCTATCGGTAGTGAGCAGCGTGTCGCCAACGAGATGCAGGCTCGTATGTTTGGTAGTGGTTCTCTTTCCGCTCTTAGCACCGAGGTCTATGGTATCCTCCATCCTCCGGGTATGAGGGGCTACGTCATGGTAGAATCGAGTGCACTTCATCACGTAGAGAAGTTAATCGGCCGCTCTGGCGGCCGTGACCCCAAGGCTCGCAGAGGTCTAAATCAGACCCAATTAAAGAATGCAAAGACCGTTCTTCCCGGAGAAGCCCCCCTCAAGGATATCTTACCTTATCTTGAACCAAAGGCGGTTACCAGTGGTATTGATGTCGGTTGTATAGTCGAAATTGTTTCTGGTGCATTTAAGGGCGAGAAAGCCCGTGTCATCAGCGTCTCTGAAACCAAGGAAGAAGTCAGTATGGAATTGTATGAACAACCTATCCCAATGACCCTCAATATGAGGGGAGACCACGTCAGAGTCATCGAACGTATCATCACTGAGTGAAAAATTGGCGCGCGTCGCGATTAAATAGAGGGTGCAAGTCGGCAAGATGCCCACGTCCGTGAGCAAATAGGTGATTCAAATGCCAAAACCATGGACCTCAAAGATGATTATCAAGGCGCTTGGCGTTGCTAAGTGCAATGGATCCCTTGAGGCAGCCACTGAGGATTTGAGTCTGGAAAAGGCGATGGGAGTCGCCAAAGAGAAAGCTGATCTAGGTCATCTGACCGGCGCTGATTTAAAAGCCCAAACACGTGAGATTATCGGCACTTGTGTGTCGATGCGTGTCAAGGTAGAAGGCCTATGGGCCGTTGATGCCTTGAGGGTTATCGAAAATGGAGACTGGAATGACAGATTCAACTGAATGAAACCACGGACCACGGAAGAGGAGTAATCCTCGCAGACCGTTTATGGGGGAATCAAAATGGAAGACAAAATATCTGAAGCAATAAAATCTGCGGTGGCTGATGCCCCGGAGCGCAAATTCGACGAATCTGTGGATATCACTTTTACCATCAAGGATATCGACTTAAAAAATCCAAACAATCGTATCCAGGAGGAGATTCGTCTACCCTCTGGGCGTGGCCGCGAGGTCAAGATAGCGATGTTTGCAGCATCGGATGCTGCACAAAAAGCCAGAGATGCCGGACTATTCGTCATCGACCCCACTGAGATAGAGGAATTGGCTGGTAAGAAAGGTGAGGCTAAGAAATTGGCAAACCGCTATGACTACTTCCTCTCCGAAGTTCCACACATGGGATTGATAGGTCGCTACCTCGGTGTAGTGCTAGGTCCCCGTGGTAAGATGCCCCGCCCGGTCCCACCAGTGGTTGACCCAGGGGTCATCGCTGCAGGTCTCTCCAATACCGTAGTCGTCAAGAGTCGTGACCGCGTCACCTTCCATGTACCGATTGGTATGTCTTCTCAATCCCATGAAGAATTGACCAAGAATGCTATGGAGGTCTACAACCGTGTTGCCGGTAAGTTAGAGCGCGGGGTTTTCAATATCAG
>CAUYXQ010000025.1:0-11019 GCA_963577015.1 Candidatus Thalassarchaeaceae archaeon | reverse complement strand
TGTCCGATTTGCCGCAAGGAAGAGCAGGTCAAAATGCGTACACATATCGATGAGA
Organism: Candidatus Thalassarchaeaceae archaeon; assembly: GCA_963577015.1. GTDB lineage: Archaea > Thermoplasmatota > Poseidoniia > Poseidoniales > Poseidoniaceae > MGIIa-K2. The sequence continues at coordinate 10,964 of CAUYXQ010000025.1, read as the reverse complement.
TTCCATATTTTGGCGAGCATACTCAAGTTACTGTCCTCTGTGGAGATTGCGGCTGGCGCCAAACCGATTTTATCCCAGCCGAGGGTAAAAAACCAAGTGCTTGTGAATTACAATTGGGCGATGCGGCCAGTATGAGCGTGAGGGTTATTCGCTCTTCCTCGTGTACGGTGCAGATTCCAGAATTGGATTTGGAAGTGAGTCCGGGCAATGATTCAACCGGTTATGTCTCCAATGTAGAAGGGGTGTTGGAAAGATTTCTCGGCATCATCAATATGGTCAAGAGGCAAAAGGTTGACGATGAGGAACACGAAGATGTTGCAGTGCTTGATCACATGATTGCTGCATTGACTTCAGCACGGCATGGAGAACCTATAGAAGAACTTACTTTGCGCTTGTTAGACCCAAGAGGCCACAGTATGATTCTCTGTGAAGAGGCCAAGGATTGGCAATTGAGTGAGGAGGAAGTTGCCAGTTTACCAATGGGCCCTGACATCCCTACTATCACAGCTTAACGCGCATCTTCAGCGAGAAAGTCATCTACAAGATGTGCGGTTTGATGGCGCATTTCATGGAGTTCATTTAACCATTCACCAGCTTTATCGATGCACATTTGCTTCATCTCACCTGCAAGGATTTTGCCAGAACGATAATCTGAGTTAATAGCAGCGAGGAAGTCATCGTCTTCCTCAAAGAAATACATCAGATATTGATAGGCAACATCAACATCTGGGTTACCCCCAAGTCTTCTGTGCTCCTCTAGGGTTGCTTGGCCACCAGAGAATGAGCGTTTGATTTTCTTTTCCACGGCAGATATATCATCGCCAAGGAAAATAGTGGTCTTAGGTTGTGAAGAGGACATCTTTTTCCCGGTCATTCCGATAGCAAAGCGGTGATAGGTAGAGCAAGGTGCAAGTAGACCCATTCCCCCCATGCTCCGCTCTAATTCTAACAGGCACATTCGTAGTCCCAGTGCATCCCTCTCAGTAGCCCCTGGGAGAGTTACCGTGCCGTGCTTGGGGTTGGACATGATGTCTGAGAAGCCTAAATCACCGATGGATTCGACGATTTGTGCAAATACCAGAGCCTGTTTATTCTTGTCGATACGGCCATTGGCATCTACTCCCATCAGCGCAGCATTATCGTCCTGAACCGATGCGCTGATGACTTGACCGCCATTTTTTCCAGCACTGAGATTGAACCAATTTGATTTTGCCGCCAAGCCTCGAGTTAAGCGCAAGTGTGGGTCTTGATCTATGCCCACTGGGACAACTATCGGTCGTAGGCCGCCAAATTCATCGAGTTGCGGATGTAAGATATCGCCGGCTTGAACCAGTGGAGCTTGAACGTGTGCGAGATTGGTAGCGCCATCAAAACCGTAGATGGCTTCAAATTCCGAGAGATTGGTGCGCTTGCCTAATTGGAAACCCAGTCTCTGGACGATGCTGCGACTGGATTGAAAATAGACATTGCATTTTTCAGGGTCGAGTCCAAGGGCAGCATAATTGGCCACGTATTCCTCAAGGGCTACCCGGCGGCCTTCGGCCAAGGAAACCCCGCGTGTAGCATTGGATTCGAGATCAGCGACGGCGATGGTTACATCGCCACCAAGATCCTGCAACCAGGAGATTTGATCGATTACCATCGAATGGCCCAAATGCATTCTTCCCGATGGCATCAAGCCGGTCAAGACTCCAAAAGGATCGCCGCGATTATTAGCAGACAATACTTGATCAAAATCTCGATGGGCGAAGATGATGTCACGTCGGTGCAGACGACTAGGGTTGGGAATAGCAAGAGAATCGGTCGATTGCAAGCCAAATTGGTCAATGATTCGCGCATAATCGGTCGATTGTTCGCTCCCCCATGGGTCGATGTTGACTTCGTCATTCATCATCCCCACCTCCTTCTATCACCGGCATGAAGGCTTCGGCACCTTCGTCGCCTAGCCGTTCTCTTCTCACCAATAATAGAATCACCGTAACCGATGTGGCCGCTATTGTAATCCCGGCATATGGCAACCAGGATAGACCCGTAGTCGATTCCTGAGGAATAACCAACCAAGTAAACAATAACGTGGGGTTATCATCAAACCGCTTGCTCCATGAAAATAGGTCACTAGTCGCATGTCCAGCGATGGTCAAAGCCGTGGTTTTGTTGTTGAAGAATTGTGTGCGTCCGACGATATCGTAATCGCTGCTCTCCGAGAGGTTGATTGAAACCTTGGTGTCATCTTTAACCGATAACAATAGCCACTTGCCATCAAGACGCCAACCCTCGCGTGCATGATTTTCTCCTGCGCTCAATTCAGGGAGATTGATGTCGATTATCTCGCTGTCATTGACATCTATAATCCAAGTCACAGGTACGTTCCAACGCATAGGTTCTGCTGCCAAACAATCGAGCGAAGAATCCGAACTAAAGTTCAGTGTTGAGCCTGAAAGAGAATGGGTGAATGAATTACACCGCTCGATTGCCCAATAGGACCAAGCCTCACCCCAAGTGGTGAACCAAATGTCTTCTCTTGCTTCGAGTAATTCGACCACATCGCGGTCATGGCGTACAATTGCATCGTGAATTCGGCCTTGCCAATACATATTGACCAAACCACCAGCATCTAATTCTGCCACTAGAGCGTCGATGTCGGCAATACCTAATTCCATACTACCTCCACGCCGGCCGAGGTTATACCAATCCCATGTATCGAGTGGAGAATCAGCGCCATCTTGCCAAGCACCATCCACCAAACCGGTCTCGTCGCCATGAATGGTGAACCCCTGATTGGCAATCAACTGATGATCGCTAGCACTCAAGCCCGCAGGCACATAAGTCGATACTGGCTTACTCCCCCATCTCGAAGCTTCTATATTATCCTCAATATAATAACGACAAGCGGAGGCAACCCCCTCTGGGTCTGTGCTCCAGTCCATCTCGGGCATGCCATAGCAACCGAATTCATCGCCTTCAGCGACCATTGGCGGACCGAGGGTTTTGAGCCAGCTATCACTACGCCACTGCTCTTGGCCAGCAACCACAGGTGCGAGGTGAGCACTGAGCAGCAATAACAGGATTACAACTCGCACAACGAGGCCTCTGGGCTCTCATCTTTGAGGATTGTCGCAAAGAATTGGCGAACCATCAAAAACCAGAGACGGCTCAATCAAACCGATGGAGGGGTTGGAACAGGCGTGGCTAGACCTTGAGCCCTATTGGCGAATCGAGCCGTCATCGACTCTCAAGCGACATCGCACTTACGATCTGATACGCTGGATTTTGGGGCCCTTATGCCGAGTTTTCCTGCCATGGAGGATAAATGGCATCGGCCATATCCCTAAGGGAAAGCAGATGATTATCGCTGCAAATCATCTCTCTCACATCGACCCGGTCGTCATCGTCCTCTCGGGCCGGAAAAAAATTCACTATTTAGCCAAGGATGGACATTTCTCTAACTTTATCATGCGCAATTTCATGCGGTTAGTTGGACAGATTGAGACAAATCGCGAGACTGGCGGCGACCAAGCACTAGCCAGTGCAGCAACGATTATCGCTGCTGGCAGCACCTTGGGCATATTTCCCGAAGGTACGAGATCACGTAATACCTCTCCACCATTTCTCCTCAAAGGAAAAACCGGTGCTGCCCGCTTAGCTGCAGCCTACCCTCAAGTTCCCGTCGTCCCTACGGCTCATTATGGGACTAGGGACATAATGGCCCCAAATCTCCACAAATTCCCGCGCTTATGGCGACGGTTGACTATTTCTTATGGTCAACCGATGAGATGGCTCGAGTGGCTTGAGAATAATTCATCGACCGAGCAGTTGATTTCATTGGCGAAAGAGGATGAAGAGCACATCCTAATCGGACTTGGCAAGTTGTATCGCACATTCACAGATGAACTGATGCAGCACATCAAGGCCCTTGGTGCACCGTGACAAGCCCTATGGGCTTGATTGCTAAGCGTGTAATCATGAGAGGGTATCTTGACCTGATGCAGCGTATTCTCGACGAAGGTGAGGCAAAGGGCGACCGCACTGGAACCGGTACTACCAGTGTCTTTGGACATCAGATGCGTTTTGACCTTGGTAAGGGATTTCCAATGGTCACCACCAAGAGATTACACATGAAATCAATAATTCATGAGTTGCTCTGGTTCATAGCCGGAGATACCAATATCGCATATCTGCAGGAAAACGGGGTGCGCATCTGGAATGAATGGGCCGATGAAAACGGTGATCTAGGACCGGTATATGGTAAACAGTGGCGACGCTGGCAAGCACAAGACGGCCGAATCATTGACCAGATAAATGATGCGATTAATCTAATTAAGACCAATCCCAATAGTCGACGCATTATCGTCAGTGCTTGGAATGTTGGTGAACTAGACCAGATGGCACTGATGCCTTGTCATGCTTTTTTCCAATTTCACGTCGCCAATGGCAAATTAAATTGCCAACTCTACCAAAGGTCGGCTGATGTATTCCTCGGGGTGCCGTTCAATATCGCCTCCTATGCACTGTTAACTCATATGATGGCGCAAATATGTGATTTACAGCCTGGTGTTTTCGTCCATACCTTGGGTGATGCCCACCTATACTCCAACCATCTTGAGCAGACCAAAGAACAATTGAGCAGAGAACCCCTCGCCCTACCCACGCTAAAATTGAATCCAAATATCACCACAATCGACGGTTTTTCTTATGATGATTTTGAGATAATAGATTACCAGCATCACCCGCACATCAGTGCCCCAATCTCGGTATAGGTGAGAAGATGTTCAGCATCATCGTCGCCTGTGACAAAAATCGAGCCATAGGCAAGGACGGCGATTTGCCTTGGCGCCAATCTAGTGACCTGCAGAGATTCAAGCAACGCACCCTAGGCCGACCAATAGTCATGGGTCGCAAGACCTGGCAATCTTTGCCCGGCGCCTTACCGGGGCGAAGAAATATCGTCATCAGTCGTAATTCAAGAGAGGATGTTGAGGTATTGAGCGTCGAGCAGGTGCTCGCACTTGATGAGGAGGAAATCTGTATCATAGGAGGTGGCGAAATATATACTGTATTCTTGCCCTATGTTAACATCATCGAGATGACTATCATCGACACTGAAGTTGAAGGAGCCGACACTTGGTTTCCTTTGAGTGATGGCTTTGAATTAATGCAAGAGGAATACGTTGAAGCAGGAGAACGTGACGACCATGCTATGACTTTCCAGACTTGGCGACGAGTCGAATGAAAGTTATCGTGCTTATTCTCTGCAACAACGCGAATGCAACCTTCAACTGGTCTCCCGTGTGAAACGAGAGATTAATCCACTAGCAATTACCGCGGCTAATAAGCCGATTATAGCTGCAGCTGCAACATAGATCGTCGCCTCTGTAGTGCTTAAATCTGCGAACATAGCATCGCTTTGCACTGGGTCTTCTACCACCGGATCTTTGCTTTTATTAGTGGCGTTATCAACCGGTTGTGTATTGTTATCGCTTGGTATGGTGGTATTGGCTTCGGGCTCAGTGGTGTTATCCACGGGCTCAATGGTGTTATCCTCCGGCTCTTCGACCAGTGGTATCGAGGAATTGAGGCGATGCCCGTCTGCACCTATCTCAATATCATAATAATCCGACCAAAGGTCGATGGTTCTGCTACCTTGTTGGAATGCCTTAGAGCGGTTGAGCACATCGAAAAAGCGGTCATCACCATAAGCGAATATCTGTTCTAGAGGAGCTGAGGTTTTCTCAGCCATACATTCTGCGATATCGGTTGAGATGTCGGCAAAACTCTTGTGTGCTAAAGATATGCCATCGTAGGTGACATCGACGACCTTGGTAAAGCCGTTACCTTCGACAACCTCATATTCATCATCGAGTTGCGAAACCAAGTCTTCATCACCAAAGACCGGTAATCCTCCAACTATTACCAATCTGACATCAGGGTCGATCGCCTCTATTACATTGCGATATGGGTCGGAGTGAAAATCTTCCAACACCATCAGGTCTGCAGCCAATCCTACTCGAATCGAACCGGTATCGTTCTGCCAATTGGTCGCTTTGACTGGATTGCTTGTCACCATCTCGACCATTTCTAAATCGCTGAAGATATCGCCGAGTACATTCTCATCCCACCAATCAGCCATCTTCAATGAGTGCATGACATTCTTCGATCCAGACGGTGCCCAATCTGGTGCTAATGCGATGTTGACTCCGGCTGCCTTGGCTGCGGCAACATCGGTAGTATCGCCGTAGAGCAAAAGATTGGACAGAGGCGACCAGACCAATGAGGCACCTACTGCTCCCATTTGGTCGAATTCTGCTGCGGTCAAGGCGGTGCCGTGAATGATGATCAATTCACCGACCAATAATTCATTGGCGACAAGGGTGTCAAATTCAGCCCGCGACTCCTCATCGATTCCTTCGGCCAGATGCAGGAACCAGCCATCGAGATTGCCAGAGGCATTGCCGCTTTTGATATGGTTACCCTCATAATCTGAATCGATGGAGGAAACCTTGGTTTGCACGTAATCCCTACCGAAATTATACAGTTCGACATTGCGAGCCAATATGGTTTTGAACGTTGCGGTTTTGCCGATATCGCCGCCTTGAATAGAGGTGGTTCCACCAGCCAAAGAGCGTACTTCAGCGAATTTCATACCATCAGCAGCGAGATCACAATCTGCTGATGCACCGCTACCCACATGGTTCTTTACCCGAGAAACCGCATCTTTGTACGAATTGAGGGCTTGCCACTCACCACGATTATTCCAGGGGTCATAATCGTGATCCCATAATGGGATGTAATTGTAATGGGCGTGGTTGTGTGCATCGATTAGGCCGGGATAGATATTGCCGCCGGTCTCGACCACGGTAATACCCTCAAGCCCTTGTGGCTGCTCATCCCCTTGCCAAATCTCCTCAATCACTCCATCCTTTACTAGAATACTACCATTTTCGATTATTTCACGCTGGTTATTCATCGTCACTAGGCGCCCTTTGAGAATATAACTGCCATCATGAAGATGATCGATTTGCCGGTCGCACTCACCTTTATCATGACCGGTACCAACCCAAGCAGCATCATTTGCACCACCCGGTGTTGGCGAACCACTGACCATCTTGACCCAATTACCTGAACCATCCAAACCATAGGGGATGTCATAATCGGAATCGTCTGCGGGAAACGAGACGTTATCGATTTCACCAGTAGCAGTCATCAATGTGATGATTTCGCCATCATAAAAACTAAACTCCATCCAGGTTTCTTCGCTATAGAAAGCAAGATAAGAACCTGATTCGATGATAGTTCCTGCGCTGATTTTACAATTTGGCGCTCCAGAGTCTGACGAGTGAGTTATACTCCAACCACCAATATCTACCGCTTCATCACCACTATTGTACAACTCTACATATTGATCGCTTGCCTTGCCAAATGAACCATCGCCATTCCAGTCAGTACCATCATAACTCTCTGTATTAACCGAGACCAATATCTCATTGATGATTATATCACTATTAGCTGCTCGCCCATTTTCGACCATGGATGCAGACATACCAAGCAGCAAAAGTAGGACGAAAAAGAGCGGGCCGGCCTTGCGCATGTACGCCTACCCTACCGGTGATGTTCATCAAACTGCCGCGAACAAATCACAGGGTGAGTTCGCCACCAAGTGGCATCGGATTGAGCGCCATAATCTCGCCACGCAGGCTCGGACCGGCAACTATGGTGGCAAAAATGCCTCGGTCAGCGATATTGTGCGAGAGGCCGAACCATGGCCTGCCGTATTGATCGACGCTCATATCTAGGAAATCACCAAGGCCACCACAGCGATTGTAACCACAAGCGACCTCGGTATCGATTGGGTCTCCGGGCAAATTGACCTGAACGGTAGTGAATAGTGGATTGTCATTGAAGACATCGGTGGCGATTGTAAGGTATCCATTCCAGATGTCGCCACCAGTATCCCCGACATAGCCGAAGGCGACGGTTCCATCACCACCGGCGGTTACCACTGGGAACCCAGTACCATTCAGACCAATAGGAGGCGCTATCATCATTGCATCACTCCAAGTATCAGCTTGATCTGTTGAATATGCAAAGTAAGGCATGTCGTCATCACCCATCCACATTGCGTAGACATTGCCTTCTTCGTCTACCCCCACTTGTGCTTCCTCACCATTCCAAGTATCAGCCTTACCTGACTCCTCGGTTGGCAACACGTGCTCAGTCCAAGTAAAGCCGCCATTGGTCGACCTGAATATCGAATATCCATTACTGTCACAACTGGGGTTACCGCGGTAGAAATTACCGTCAGGTGAACCCTCTATATGAGCTGATAAACCACCGCTCTGACAGTCCAACGGCGCTCCTGACACCTCAGGAGTCCAAGTCGCACCTCCGTCAAAACTCGTTGAACACAGAGGGTGAGGGGCGTTGCCATTGATGCAGAAAACATAGGTGGTCTCGTGTGCTACTGCAGGATATTTGGAAGAGCCGATGGTCTGGTGGTCTTGAACAGAATATGCAGAGGTTGCCACCGTTGGCCCAACCCATGAGTCGCCCTCATTATCAGACCATTCGACAGTCATTCCCAACAATGCATGCATATCGAACTTCATGATGCGGTCGGTCCACTTGTCGACGTAGACATAGGGGTCGTTACTATTGGCAATTGGAATTAGTGGATCATAGGTGTTGAGGCAGGAGTATCCCGAAAGTTCGGTCATCTCGATTAGGCCACTGCATTGAACGATTGCTGTCGAACCTGCAGGTCCGTTACCATAACTGGACATGTAGAGATTATCGGTTGATGTTACACCGATGGTTGGCTCGAAGGTAGTCATACCGATGCTATAGTAAGAACCCTCGGTATAGAACGGAATATTACGCCCGGAGAGATTTGCTGTGAGATTAGCCGCTGCTACCGCCACCGAATCTGTTGCATCAACCGCCCCCGCATAATGGTACCAAGTCGTTTCGGGAATTCCCTGAGCAAAGGCAAAGGGATTGGAGGGCATTTCTGGGGGTGCTTGCTCCTCATTGCCAAAACAACCACCCAACATGGCTAAAAGCATCAGCGCTAGCATTAACATCGACGCTGATTGGTTCTTGACCATGGTCGTGCGTCTACATCCTCGACTTCAATCTGACCCAGTCATCCCTTATATTCGGTTACGCGGATTCCCAGCCGTCCAGTAATGGCAGACCGTTGCATAATACGCTTGTACTTGCTTTCAAAAGCCGCTTTTAGATCTACTTCCATAGCCAGACTATGACCCATCAATAGGATGAGAATATCAGCCATTTCCTCGGCGCACTCCTCGATTGGTTTCCCCTTGGTTATGGCTGCTGCTAATTCACCTAACTCCTCAACTGTAAGCGCTATTCGATAGCCCATATCGTGGCCGTTCTTATTGGCGAAGTCATGTTTGTGATGGAATGCTGCGACCTTACGCATCATCTGTGACCATTCATCTTCATCCGTGTTGGCTAGCCATCCTTCGACTGAGAGCGACATAATGCCGCCTTGTAGAGGATGTTCATCATCCTTGTGAAAGAATCGCCCGAATGCAATCCATGACTTTTTCGAGGCGCTCACCAGCGGTAGCGCTTACCGCATGGTGGTCGAGAATTGCACTGGGATCGCCTGGAGTTCTACCGGCAGCCCAATTGCTGCTGATAAGAACCACAGCATATGGTAGGGCGAGTTCCGCAGCGAGTTTTGCTTCTCTGGGCATGGTCATGCCAACCACATCGCCGCCAAGTCTCTCGATTGCACTGATTTCAGCAGCGGTTTCAAATTGCGGTCCTTGGGTCAAGAAATAGGTTAGACCGTTATTTGAATTCAATTCTTTGCCGAGAATCTCATTCAAGTGCAAAGAAAACGGTTCGGTCATCGAGGTGAATAGCGCATCGTCATCGTAAAAGGTTGAACTAACTCCAGTCAAGTCGAGATATTGCCCAGCATAAGATATCGAACCAGGTGTGAATTCAGCAGCGATGGCACCGACGCTGCAAATCGCAAGTATCGCTTCAACACCAGCATCGGCCAAGGCTCTGATATTCGCACGGTGTTCGATTTTATGAGGTGGTGTGCAGCCCTCACCATGATGGCGTTGGACAAAGATGATTTCACTCTCTGCCAAAGTGACACACTGTAGCGGGACGCTGCCCCACGGGGTTTCAGCAAGAATTGAATCCGAGAGAATCGCATCCTCAAGGACGATATCTGCCAGTCCAGTGCCGCCGATAACGCCGAGGCGCTTCATCAAAATCATTCCTCGAGTCTTGCAATCAAATCGGCTTTCTTGCCCGATACCGGTTTGCCAGCCTCTTTGAGTAAGTCCTTGAGTTCAGAGACTTTCAGCGATGAATAATCAGGCGCATCAGTTTCAGGTTTCGGCTCTTCAGATTTCTTCTTATCACTGGTTTTCTCAGAGATAGACTCCATGGCTTCGGCCGCGGCGAGTATACTTCCTTCCTCTTCGCTTCCATCCTCGTCTGCTCCTCCTTCTTCCTCTGCCGCTAGTGCTGCGGATTTCTTGGCTTTGAGTTCAGCATCAGCACGTGATTCTTCACCGTGGATGTCATCTAAGGTTGGCCCTCTCTTCGAGGTCACTCCAGACTGGAGAAGTTGGCTCTTGCGGATAACACAGGTGCGCATTGGGTAAATTGGTTTAATGACCTTGAGTAGGTCTGCTTCAAGCGAGCCATCGAGAACCGCTTGTTGTAATTTAGCGTAGGTATTCTTAGCACCGAATGCGATTATCATCTCCTGTGCCTTGACGCGAACAGCGCTCTTGACACTGGTTTGGATTCTGCGCTCGGTAATCATCAGAGTCTTGATTCTAAGGAGATAGCCATCGGTGGTGATGATATCGACCACTGTGTCTATCTTACCACGGTAGCGACGAATCTGTCGGCTGGTGTGGTCGGATTGGTGTGCGTGACCGATAAACATGGTCAGTGCATCTTGGCCA
>CAUYXQ010000024.1:0-11037 GCA_963577015.1 Candidatus Thalassarchaeaceae archaeon | reverse complement strand
CAATTCCACCGCCATCCGACAGTCACTGCGGCTCCACAACTCTGCGAGTTCTTCCATACGTTGAAGCAAAGCCAATCTAGCGGCGCTTGCGAACATTTCGATGGAACGGGAAATCGAGCCACCCTTCAGGTGATATTTTCTCCAGCCATTGCCCGAAGTATAGGAGACCAGACCAGCTTCGACCAGGCGCGACATATGGTGGTGAATCGCTGCTGGGGTAAGGGCTAATTCTTCAGCTAACATGTGATTGTCCCAGGCCTTTTCTGGGTTACTAAGAAGGTGGTCAGCCAAGATTCGATGGATAGGTTCGGCCAATCCTAAATCTGCAGAGGCCTCTCCTTTTCGTCGTAGGAGGGTGAACGAGTCTACCAACCAAGCAATCAGTGAATCACTATCTCGCTCGCTTACCGGTAGCGGAATCTCACTGAGACGAACCTCGAACATGGAGGCACTTGCTAGTCAGAAGTCTATCAAGATGGCGTAGTTAATCATTGCTAGACCAGCGAAAAGATGGTGTTCAAACGCGGCCATCATTCCATTCGTAGTCGATAGGACGGGGGGGAGTCATGGTATTGGTATCGATTAGATATGGTGAAATCTCTAAGCGGTCCTCTCTGAGAATGCCGCGGCGCCTGAGAACTTTTAGCGCACTGTGTACGGTAGCGCGACTCCTGCCAATCCTTCTTGCTAGTGCGGCTTGAGAACGGGGAATACCGTTATCCTGTAAGTCATCGATAATCATGCGCTGGACCAGAGATAGACCGATAGGCATGCGTCTGGCTGCTTCTTCTAGGTCGACGAACTGACCTCGTATATCGACGATTTGCGCCTGCCCTCCAGCAAAATAACAGGTCCTGCCGTTAACTTCAGCGATGGAAATAGATCTGTGGCTTTGTAGTACATCGAGATGATGGCGCAAAGTTCCGTTTGCGGCCCCCATAGCCGCTTGTAATTCTCGGTAACAAAGTCCAGGCTTTGCTTCAAGTGTTCTCAAGACTCTAAACCGGAACGGATGCTCAGTTGCAATCACTTTGCTTTTCACCCCTGCTTTTGACAGGCCCATCATGCCAATAGTAGACACTAAACCGCCGGCGATACCAACGAATCCTCCGGCAGCGCCGGCAAGGCCAGCACTGATCCAAGGTCGCTGCCGCGCCCATTGTGCAATCAATGCCATGCGCACCTCTAAGGTTGCTCACATGTCAATGCATCGGCCATTGGATTCATTTTGTGCGTACTGAACCATGGTGGATTTTGAGATGTGCGACCAATGGTGACAGCAGTCTTCCGCACAGATTACCGTGTGGGCTCAACAGATATACCACTTTAACCGGAGGTCCTTCATCCACCTGGCGAATCATCATTCCTTCCTCGACCAAATAGCGTAATTTATCCGATAATGTGCGGCTGGAAATTCCAGTAAGCAGAGTTTTGAGTTGGTTGAAACGCCTTGGCCCCGCTATGTATAGAGTTGCTAGGATTTCAGTTGTCCATCGACTCCCGAATATGTGAAGTGCTTCAACCGCGGCTTTTACTTCCCAATTGGTATCCCATGGCCCTTTATTTGAGTATTGGGCAAGAAGTTCTCTGATGTGTACTCCATTGGCAATAGTGCCTTGGATATGGGTTTCTAAATCTCTAAAATCAGGCTCTGGCAAGACCATAGGTGGATCTGGCATGGTTACCTCAAGAGGTATTGAACATAAAACTTGGTGTATCTAGTAAATCACTCAGAAATCACCTGATGCACCGGCGCCAACAATTAACATGACGAAGAAACCAATCACTAGCAGTGTCAAACCGATTACTATCCACGAAATGACCTTAGCTATTTTGGCCGAACCAGCATCAGGGTGTCCAGGCATTTGATTGGTGATAGCCAATGCGCCATTTGCAATTATTAAAGCGGGAATCGCTAGGCATATACCGCCAACGAAAATAGAGACAATTGAGAGAATCATCGCCGTCTGTGCTGAGGTCTGTGGATATCCTCCACCCATAACTACCGTGCCTGGCATCTGTTGCATCATAACCGGTTGACCAACCATCTGTGGTTGAGTGAACTGCGTTACTTGTGGTTGGGCCTGAACCTGTGGTTGGCCATATGGTTGATGTTGTGCGACCGAACCCATCACAGCCGGTTGCGGAGGAGCGGGGTTAACGTCAGGCGGTTGCATGTCTAGGCCTAGTCTCAATGCGTCTTGAAGATACCGTTCAAGAATCGTTATACGTCGGTTTACGTCCCTCGATTAAGGCACTAAGTCCTTCGAGAGCATCAGCAGTGGCAAAGATGGTATCAAGCCCGTCCAATTCGTTTTGCAGACCTTGTTCGAGAGTTGTAGTAGCCGAGGAATCGATCAACGAACTTGCCATTCGTAAGGCGATTGGTGCGGTGCGAGAAAGCGATTTGAGTTGACGAGATATATTTCGGTCCTCGAAATCAAATCCTTCAGGGCAATTTCCGCTTAGTAGAGTTGCTAGATTAGCATCGGAGTAAAATGATTCGGCGAAGTCCCCAATTCTTGAGTTGGCAACAGCAGGTTTTCCCGGGTATTTATCCACTGGTTTTCCTGCTTTAGCAATTGCAGTAATTGTAGTATCTACCGCTGAAGAATCGACTAAATGGGTGACTAAACCCAGGTCAGTCGCAGTTCTAGCATCCATGAAATTACCGGCGAGAACCGCCCATCTAGCGGTAGGTATGCCACAAATTCTCGCAGGTCTTTGGGTTCCACCAAGGCCAGGGAAGATGCCGATACTGGTTTCGGGGAATCTGAATTGGGTTTTTCTGGTGCCGATGCGGTAATCACATGCGAGTGCTAATTCCAATCCCCCTCCAAGTGCAAGCCCAGTGGTGAGGGCGATTGTGGTCTTGGTGCTATTTTCAAGACTATTGAGAAGACGATGGCCATCGGCGGTAAATTTTTCAATCGCTCGAATATCATTTGCCCGAATTTTGTCGACAAAGAACTTCACATCAGCGCCGGCGACAAAAGCCTTGCCAGCGCCGTCGAGAACAATGGTGCTAACAGCATTGTTAGCGTTGAGTTCGTCGACCACGGTTTGTAATTGTGCAACCACGCTTTCGTTAAGTGCATTCATCGCTTCTGGACGATTTATGGTAACGGTGGCAATATCGCTTTCAATCGCATAATCTATCCACTCGAAAGTGAAAGACTCATCTCGATTCAGAGTGGCCGGTAAGTTGAAACCAGCGAGTTCACAATAGGAAGAGGCCATTCTTTTGGCTTCACCGATGCCAATTCTATTCATCAATTCAAAGGGCCCTTTAGCCCAACGTAGACCAACCTTTGCCCCTCTATCGACGTCTTCTATCGAACAGATATTCTCGTCGACTATTTGTCCAGCAACCGCAAATACCTGGCCTAGCAACCGCTCACTGATAATGGTCGCAATCTCTGGTGAGCATTCTTCATCACCATCTATTTGCCACATCTCTTTAGCATCTATCAGTGCTCTGAGGCTGGTCGCACCAGAAAAGCGCGGGGTGTACAACTGTTCTGCTAGATAATCGGTTGAATGTAAGGCGATAGGCGGTCCGGTGAGGTTCATCAAGGCGAAAGGACCCATGCCGATGCGGAAGGCCTTGCAGGCTACCGCATCGATTTGGGCGGCGCTTGCCAACCCTTCATCGAGCAGTAAGCAAGCTTCGTTGAGCCAAGGGACGAAGAAGCGATTTACCACGAACCCGGGTCTGTCAGCACAGACGATGACGACCTTACCTAGAGCCTTGCAATATTGTACGGTGCGCTCGATGGTTTCAGCACTGGTTTCCAACCCCGGGATAACTTCGATTAAACGGTTTTTGGCTGGATGAAAGAAAAAGTGTAATCCGATGAAGCGGTCGGCTCTTCCACACGCTTTTGATAAATCATTGACCGAGAGTGAAGATGTATTAGAAGCGAGAATGGTTTTTTCATCACAGGCTTGATCAAGGGTTTTGAACACCGCGGTTTTAATGTCGAAATCTTCGAAAACAGCTTCGATAACCATATCGGTATCTGCGGCGGTATTCTCCACTCCGATTACGCCTTTGATGCGTCCTTTGATGTCGGCGACCTGTTGCTCGGAAAAAATTCTACGAGCGATGGCCTCGTCGAGGAAGTCTGCGATAATTCCCTGACCACGCTCGACCCACTGCTCTTCTCTATCGACCATCTGTACATCGAATTCTTCTTGTGCGGTCTTCTGAGCGATACCCGAGCCCATATTGCCAGCGCCGATAATCGCCACACTCTGAATAGGTCGCATGACTTTGGCGACCAAGGGCTCCATGATGAACTCAGCGGCTGAATTAAGTGAGCATCCCTCGAATGATATCTGCTAATCTGTTGCTCTGCGCCGCGACGGACAAATCCATTTCCGCAAGATGCTTTCGACCTTCGATAGTCCATTTTTCCTTTGCATCATCCGCTTGGGCAATAGCAGCATGCCAATCATCATCTCTAGATAACAAGCGGCCGGTTTTACCATCGATTACGGTTTCTCTAAAGCCACCTTCATCAGCGACGATAACCGGGCACCCCATAGCATATGATTCGGGCACAGTCATACCAAAAGGTTCGTTGCGAGCATGGCTTACCATGGCCTTAGCATGACGCATCAAGGTGCAAAGTTCCTCCTGTGAAATCCTCGGTAAAGCGTGCAGAGTGACCTCGCAGGATTTAGCGTGCTCATGCACCATCTGGTCGACTCCTCCGCCTAATTGAACCAGCGCGACATCTAAACCCCTAAGACTTGAAATCGTATCCCAAATCCCCTTTGCCCACATCGAGCGTCCTATATTGATGACATATTCGCCTTTGGTCAGTCCATAGAGTTCAGAAACTGCTGTCCAATCCTCCTTCTCACTGGCTTGTTCAGGCCAAATATCTGGGTTGAGGCTAGGATATAGCACCCCTGCATCGATTCCATAAACCTCCTTGATTCGGGCTACAGTATGTTTTGAATTACCACTTATCTTTCCGCGCTTCGCTGCTTTTAGTAGCAATTTCCGGTCTATTTTTCGCTGTTTAGCCAACAATATTCCAGTGAGGGTGAGATTTTGTTTTGCCACCCCATCGACACGATAGTGCAAATCTGTGCTGTAAAGTCCCCGGTCGGGCTCGAGCATGTGGACATGAACTGGCAATTTTGCCGGCAGATACTCGATCACTTCCATCGAACCGACTCCGCTGGTGATATTGACTGCATCGACGTTGGCGATGATGGTTGCAAGTCCCGGACCCTGCTCGGTTATCTGTAACATTGAATACCATGTTTTACCAGCTTTTATACTCGATTTCGCCCTCATCTCTGCCCATGCTCCAGAGGAATAAGACCACGCTTTTACCGGCGTTAGCAATTGTATTCCGAGGTCGTTCAAACGTTGACGTGTCTCTGAATTTGCAAATAGGGTTGCGACGGTTATGTCGAAGTATTCTTGCCATCCAGCAAGGTTGTTGAGAAGATCTCTCTCCCCTCCTCCATAGTGCTCAAAACTACCTTTGGTCACCAATAGACGGATACGTTCCGGCTCGCCCATGAACCTTGAGAGTCACTGTTCTCTATAATATTCGGCAGTGTAAGTTAAGCCTTCACGCAGGGATATTTGGCATGGTCCGGTAATCGCCCAGGTTTTGGACATGTCCGGTTGACGACGTAATGGGTCGTTACTACGCTTTGGTAGATGAATCGGAGAAAAGTCCCTTCCGACCACTTCGTGGACCTCTTTTGCTAGATGTAGCATGGTGATTTCCTCATCATTGCCGATGTTGAATACCCCGATTCCCTTTTCGCTTGTGACCAAGGTTAGAACCATGCGTACGTGATCGGCTACGTGACAGAATGAACGGGTATGCAAACCGTCGCCAATTATCGTGAATTCCTCTTCGAACAGTGCCCGCTTAACGAATTCAGGGACAACCTGTCCGAATTTTGAGGCGTCCATCCTACCGCCATAGGCATTGAAGATGCGTAGGATGGTCCAATCAATATCATATTGTTCGGCGAACATTCTGACGTAAAAATCGCCGATTGACTTTGCGGCAGCATAGGAGTCACGGATACTGTGGATGTCCAAGCGGGTGATATCGGTTTCAGCACTGGGGATGTTGTCAGGATACTCGCCATAAACCTCGGAAGAGGAAGCATAGGCGATTCGGCTTGGCTTGTGCTCGCATGCTTCAATCGCCTTCAGCAAATTGATGGTAGCCATGACATTTGTATCGAGAACTTCAAAAGGTCTGTCGTAGAAATATTCGGTGCCGTTAATCGCGCCATAATGAAGGATAATATCCGGCTTGAAAGCCTCAATCGAGGCGCTGAGTGTTGTGATATCTCCACAGAGATCCAATTGCTCAAAAGTGAATTTTTCCGATTCAGGCATATGCTGTGCCCGGCCGCGGAAGAGATTGTCTACCCCGTGAACCGTCCAGCCCTTTGCCAATGCTCCATCGCAGAGATGAGAACCCAAAAAACCCGCCACTCCAGTGATATATACCTTCATTCCAATCAACTCCCAAGACCTATTCTCTCCATACCCTGCACATTCCGGTACGAATTCCACAGATCGATAATCAATCCTTTGCCGACGAGATCTGCACCTATATCGCTCCAAATTGAATGGCGAACCGCCATGATTATCGTATCATATTTTGCCTTGTCAAGCATTACGGTCAAATCGGTTCCAGAGGTCAAAATCCGGTTGGATACCTCTGGCCATAATTGAGTATATGCGTTTTTTCCGAGTTTGGGGTCACAGACCGAAACCTCGTGGCCAGCATCGAGTAATGCTTCGATTAAAGGTTCACTGAAGGACATTCTGAAATCATCGACATCCTCTTTGAAGGAAAGCCCAGCGACAAGAACTCGATTACCCTTGACACGACTAGCCGTCCAAGGCACAAGGGCTTGCGAGGAGCGCAGAGCGGTTAGCCACACCGAGGGTAAATCTCTCTTCGGTTCTACATTTTGGAAAGCGTATTCAAAAATCAACGGGTCTTTGCCAAGACAGTAACCGCTAACCGGTCCAGGCAAGGCAACCGAATTGCGGTCGTAATCCTGGTTTGCAGCACTGATGACTTCGATGATATCGACACCTTTTGCGCTGGCTGCAACCGCTGCATCATTAGCGAAAGCAAATCTGGTATGACGCCAAGCATTGTCAATCAATTTCACGAATTCGGCTGATTCAGAATCACTCATTTCTATCAAACCGCCACCGATATGCGAAAACAATTCCTTTGCTTCTGTCAGCGCTTCAGCATTGACTGGACCGATTATTTTGGGCAGACTCCGCTCCTCTTGAATAGCCATACCTTCAACCAAGCGTTCTGGAATGAAAGCGAGGTTGAAGTCATTGCCGACGCATAGGCCGGTCGTTTCTTCAATATGCTCGGCGATAAGAGAGGTGGTACCTACTGGCAAGGTCGTACGCAGAATCAAAGTTCGCCCTCTGAGTCCATCTCGTTGCATCAAGTTGCTGATTATCGAGTAGAGAATACTGAGGTCGGCTGGATTAGGCCATGGTAGGACGTGGACACCGATTGTGACTACAATCCAGCGAACATTGGCGAAATCGGCAGTTGACGCACCATCCCAGGTCATAGGTAAGAAACTCTTACCAGCGTGTTTCTCAATCAATTCACTAAGACCAGGCTCTTCAAAAGGAGCCCTTCCTTCTTTGAGAGCAGCGATAGAGATTTCCGAGGCGTCGATACCTCTGACGACAAGGCCACTATCAGCAGTG
Organism: Candidatus Thalassarchaeaceae archaeon; assembly: GCA_963577015.1. Lineage (GTDB taxonomy): Archaea > Thermoplasmatota > Poseidoniia > Poseidoniales > Poseidoniaceae > MGIIa-K2. The sequence continues at coordinate 3,287 of CAUYXQ010000024.1, read as the reverse complement.
ACTAGGGCAACCGGCAAGCCGATTCTACCCAAACCGATGACGAGAACCTCATCCTCCATATGGCGCGCTCTCAATATTCACACTTGAACGTTATTGCATGGTGATGATTTAGCATCATTTCCTTGTAAAAGTCAATCGATGTTCTAAAAGAGCCGACCCGCTTATCTTCAGGTCTGCTTTCAAGTGCAACATGCGCAAGGTCTTGGTCGCCAGAGGAGGGGCTCTGTCACCCTTTTCTGGGCTTGGCGGTAGCCATGAGCGCTTCGTCAGTCTTCTCGAATCAGGAGATATCACGGGTTATTCACTTGCAGATATTCTAGAATATCCCGTGGCTGGCAATTCATTGACAAGAGCATACCGACGGTGGAGTTCACATCCCAAGAGGGTGGCAAAGGCTGCGGGTAAAGGCCAAGCAGACCTCCTCCATATCACCGATCAGGAACAGGCTCATCTGGTGCCCAAAAACTGCCCTATCCCGGTGGTGGTTTTTGTTCACGATATGTTTCACCTCGCCCCGACTATTGTCGATTCTGGTAAGGAAATGGTCGAAGTCGGCGATCACAACCCTTCACGCTTGCGCAGATTCGACATGAAAAAATTGCGCAAGGGCCTGTCCCGAGCAAACCTATTCGTTTGTAATAGCCCGAGCACAGCTGAAATCATCTCAAATATATTCCCCGAGACCCCGGCAATCTCAGTGCCCTATTGTATAGATCTCGACCTCTATGACCCACACAAAAATCTACGCCCAAAACCGGATTGGGTTTCGCAAGAAAAGATGGACCTCCTAATCGTTGGTAGCGAAGAGCCGCGCAAACGTCTCGATTTTGCCATCGAAGCAGTGGCGCTTCTTCCAGATGAAATACGCTCGCAAGTGACCATCCACAAGATAGGTGCAGAATCTTCACCGACCTCTCGTAAACAGTTGGAGGATTTAGCAATGGTTTGCGAGGTTGAATTGAATTGGTTGGGGCGGATGGAACAAGAAGACCTCTTCGCGGCCTATCAGCACACAGACGGCTTGCTATTCCCTTCATGCGCCGAGGGTTTCGGTCTACCCGCGGTCGAGGCACTGGCAGCGGGCTCATGGTCGTTTATCGCTGATTTTCCCGCTCATAACATGCATCTGCCCGAAGGTTGCTGTCTACCGAAATACGACCGCCAAGCATGGGCCGATGCAATCGAGAAGAGATTTCATGAGCGTCGAGAAATCAATGAGGAATCTTTGCAATTGGCTCAGAGATATTCTAACGAATCCTTCACAACCAGCATGGCCAAGGCATGGAATGGCCTCTTTGAATAGATTAAGCGATTTTTAGATGCTTGACTGAAGGGGCGATTCCTAGGTCATCGGGAAAGGCGATCTCGGCTTCAGGAATGGGAATCGGAATCATTTCATTACCGATTAGAGCGACCCGTGAAGGCCGGCTATCCGAGAGCACCCTACGATTGGTTAGAGGTGCTAGAGCATTTGAAAAATCGAGAATATTCTCGTGACTCGGCATATTTTCCATCGATAGATTCTCGCGACTATGGCCGACGAATACGTAGCCCTTTGCCTCTATCCAATCGGGATCGGCGCGGTTGTCGAGCGCAGCGAATTCACGGACGTTTTGTTCGGACATATTCTTGCCTTTTATCAACGTGTGACGGCAAACGATTCTAGTATCGAGTGAAGGGAGAAGGTCGATTGTCTGCTCAAATCTATCCCAGGCCGCACTGTTCCACTTGGGTTTACAGATCTCATCGAATACCTGTTTGTTGGGGGCATCGACGCTGACATAGAGTTGAGTCGGCAAAGTGTCGAGTTCAGCGAGTACCTTGGGGAAAGTGCCGTTGGTCACTAGCATAGTGGTCATACCGTGTTTATGGCACAATTCCATATATTCTGAAAGACGAGTGTAAAGGGTTGGTTCACCATTCAAGGAGATAGCCACATGTTTGGGATTCTGGGCATCAAGCCATTTCTCACGGGGCACCGCATCATTACCACCGAACCCACTGAGGAGTCGGCGCTGGGCTCGCACTGATTCATAGAGCATTTCAAGCGGGTCTTGGTCTGTCAATTCAAGCGAATCCATATGTGGTTCGCGCCAACAATAGGTGCAGGCAAGATTGCATTGATCGACGACCGGTGACATCTGCATGCAATTATGACTAGCGATGCCGTAGAACTGTCCCTTGTAGCATTGGCGATCACGCAGCAGTGATTCTTTGGTCCAATGGCAGGTTTTTACCCCACCGTGCTCGCCGACCAAATGATAACGCTGTTTCTGTAATTTCGCCTTCAAGAGAAGATCCATTGCCATCACTCCTTGAGCCGGTCCCGTCTTTTGCAGAGCGGTCGCGGGGCGGCTCGGAACGGGTTATCCTGTGAGTTTCACGCTTTGAATCCCAAAGGTGTTTTATAAAATACCTAGTGTTGTAAAAACACCTACGTGTGGGTCCCCATACCGCCTGTTCATATAAGAGGGGCTTTACAATTTACACTGGGGCAATAACATGGATAACGAACTTGAAACATGGACTGAAAAAATAATGGATGAGCAAAAATACCGGAGTGGTATATTTATCAATTCAAAATCTCTATTCGCTCGCGTAACGAGTAATTTCCTTGGTGTTTTCGACAGCAAAAAAGCAGGCCATGTGACTTCACAACAGGTGAGTACCGATGAGTGAAGGCACTCCGCGCACAGCCGATGATTTCCTTCCTTCTTGGGCGAGATTTCTCCATCGCCTTTTCTGGGGTAGCAGAATCGTAGCAGAATAGTACTCATCCAGTATATGGGCTTGACATGGAGCAAAACTACCATTTAATAGGTGATTCATTAGCGCTGGCATGAGGATGCTAAATGACGCTACTGAATATAAGCGATTTGAAGAAATCATTTGGCAGTGGTACGAATCAACTCGATGTTCTAAAAGGCGTAAAGATGGCCATCGAATGCGGCGAATTGGTCGCATTGATGGGTCCATCTGGTTCAGGTAAATCCACACTCCTCAATATTATCGGTGGATTATTGCCAGCTGATAATGGTGTTATTGAACTGGACGGAAAGAAATATGGGTGCAAAGGTCCAGCTCAAGTCGTCGATATCCGTCGAGAAAAAATCGGTTGGATATTTCAGGACTTTCATTTAATAGCTCACCTCTCTGCGCTTGATAATGTAGCATTGGCTCTTGAAATCGCTGGAGCCACAAGTGCTGAGGCAGAGAAAAAGGCTATGGCAGCCCTCGATAGAGTTGGCTTATCCGACCGCATTCATCATATTCCTGACCAACTGAGT
>CAUYXQ010000023.1:0-11091 GCA_963577015.1 Candidatus Thalassarchaeaceae archaeon | reverse complement strand
GACAATTAAAAGCCCATTGCTTTAGCATGGATTGGTGGAAAGATGTTAGAAGTTGGCCAAGAAGCTCCAGAGTTTAGTTTACATGATAGTGCAAAAAATATAGTGACACTTGGTGAAAATAAAGGAAAGAAAATAGTTTTAGCTTTCTTCCCAGCAGCTTTTACAGGTGTCTGTAGTACTGAAATGTGCACTTTTCAAGACTCACTTAGTGCCTTGAATGATGCCAATGCAATTGTTCTTGGAATCGATGTTGATGCTCCCTTTTCCAATCAAGCCTTCATCGATAAAAACAACCTAACATTCCCAATCCTTTCAGATTATGCAAGAACAACTGTTGATGCTTATGGAGTAGCTTTGGAAAACTTCGCTGGAATGGATGGTTATACTGCAGCTCAAAGATCTATTTTCATCGTCGATGAAAGTGGAAACCTAATGTGGAAATGGATTGCTGATAATGCAGGCCAAGAACCTGATTATGACAAAGTACTATCAATTGTAAACTCTTGATAATTAATCTAAGTCGAAACGATCAGCATTCATGACCTTATTCCATGCTGTAATGAAATCTTGGACGAATTTATCCTTGTTATCATCTTGAGCATATACTTCAGCGATTGCACGGAGTTGGGAATTACTTCCGAATACCAAGTCATAGCGAGATGCACGGCGAACGACTTCGCCTGTAGAACGATCGTGTGCTTCGTAAGAATTGCTTCCGGTAGCCTTCCACTCTACATTCATGTCAAGCAATGTTGCAAAGAATCCTGTTGAAAGGGTGTTCGAATCTGTAAAGAGTCCACGGTCATCAGAACTGACTCCAAGTGAACGAAGTCCCCCTACAAGAACTGTCATTTCTGGCGCAGATAGTCCCATAAGTTGTGCTTTATCAAGCATCATTTCTTCTGGACTGATGCTGTAATTCTTCAATAAGAAGTTGCGGAATCCATCAGATACAGGCTCTAAGACAGCAAATGATGCAGCATCGGTTTGCTCTTCGCTTGCATCGCCACGTCCAGGTGTGAATGCAACTTCAACTCCGGATGCCATTTCGATACCAACATTTCCTGCTAATACAATTGTGTCTGCGATACTTGCACCGTGCGCATCAGCAATACCAGATAATGTTGCAAGGACCTTCGCTAATTGCTCTGGCTTGTTTGCTTCCCAATCCTTCTGAGGAGATAGGCGGATACGAGCGCCGTTTGCTCCCCCGCGCAGGTCGGAGCCACGGAATGTCGAAGCGCTAGCCCAAGCAGTTTCAACCATTTCAGTTATTGAAAGGCCACTTGTTTTGATCGCTTGCTTCATTGCACCTATATCGTAAGACGTGTGTCCAACAGGAACTGGGTCTTGCCAAATCAATTCTTCACTAGGGACATCTGGTCCAAGATATCTTGCTTTTGGCCCCATGTCGCGATGAAGTAGTTTGAACCAAGCACGTGAGAAGGTTTCTGCGAACGCGTCTGGGTTCTCATGGAAGTGTTTGGAAATCTTTCTGTATTCAGGATCTCGAATCATTGCCATATCAGCAGTAGTCATCATTGTTGGAACCTTCATAGTAGCATCTTCAGCATCTGGAGCCATGTCGGTTTCATCAGGATTGGCATGTGCCCATTGATTTGCACCTGCAGGACTCTTTACAACTGTCCATGCATCTTCATACTTGAAAAGAAGGTCAAAGTAACCATTATCCCATTGAATAGGATTAGCTGTCCAAGCACCCTCTATTCCGCTGGTGATTGTATCACGGCCCTTTCCAGAGCCATGTGCGTTCTTCCAACCTAATCCTTGCTCTTCGATAGATGAGCCTTCTGGCTCAGAGCCAACAAGTCCAGCATCTCCTGCACCGTGTGCCTTACCGAAAGTGTGACCACCGGCAGTAAGAGCTACGGTTTCAGCATCATCCATTGCCATTCGAGCAAAGGTTTCTCTGATATCTTGTGCACTGAGAAGTGGATCGGGGTTACTGTTTGGTCCTTCTGGATTAACGTAGATGAGACCCATTTGAACTGCAGCAAGAGGATTGTCTAAGTCTTGACGTGTATCTCCATATCGATTGTCGCCAAGCCACTCATCTTCACTGCCCCAGTAAATGTCTTCTTCTGGGTGCCAAATATCTGCACGTCCGCCGCCGAACCCAAAGACAGGCCCGCCCATGGATTCAATCGCAACAATACCAGTTAGGACAAGAAGATCCGCCCAACTAATCTTGTTACCATACTTCTGCTTAATCGGCCACAGCAAACGTCGAGCCTTGTCGAGGTTCCCATTATCTGGCCAGCTGTTTAGAGGAGCAAAACGCTGAGCACCGGTTCCTGCGCCGCCACGGCCATCGCCTATTCTGTAAGTTCCAGCAGCATGCCAAGTCATTCGAATGAAAAATGGACCATAGTGTCCGTAATCAGCAGGCCACCAATCTTGGCTATCTGTCATAACTGCATGGAGGTCTTTCTTCAATTCAGCATAATCTAGAGAATTAAATGCATCCTTGTAACTGAAACTATCATCCATAGGGCTAGATTTGACATCGTGCTGATGCAAGATATTCAAATTAAGTTGGTTAGGCCACCAATCTGTGTTTTTTGTTCCTGTCTCGCTGGTGCTGTGTGCGCCATGCATTACAGGGCACTTGCCATCTCCATCTATTACGCGCATAATACTCAGTTAGCCGAAATACATCCTACATATCAAACTGTGTATCGTAACCAATGATTTGTACTAGTTATATTTGCCACTAAATAGCGGCTGTAATGTTGTAAAGAGGTGAGTGATTTGCAGAAGATTACAGGTGATAATTGGGAAGAATTTTTGCATGCAAAAACTGCAATATTGATTATTGAAAGAAATAATTGTCAAGCATGTTTATCTTGGTCTAAAGAACTTGAAAGCCTTACACTCAAAGCACCCATTAATATTGGGAAATTAAACTTAGATGATACCGGCCTGGGTCGGTTCAAAATTGAACACAATTGGGTTTCCGATATTGATGTTTTACCGTTTAACACAATCTTCATTGAAGGAGAAATGAAAGAATACTGGGCAGGCGGTGGGCTTGAAAGACTGCTAAGCCGCTTGAACAAATTTGTATAATCAGCGATTTAGCACTTGCATCCAGCGTTTTGCATCAGGTACTTCAACGATTTGAAACTCTACCCAAGTAACGCCTTTTAGGGCTGATATCTCCTTGCGCATCAAATCTAGATCTAATAAGCAACAAGGGCAATGAGGCCGAGAGGGTTTAATGGTAATTTTCACTTCACCGTCGGCACCGACATCGATATTGCGAACATGGTCACCAGCTGAAACCGGTTGTTCTTCATGAACATCTCTCCAGCCACCTATCAAACGGGCAACTCGGCGCAGGAGGGTTGCGTGCTTGCGATTCATGTTCAGCCCTCTTACTCACTAGAACCAATCCAGCCCTTACGAATGAAGTAACTAATCATCAACAGGCTAAAGAGAAACATTGCACCCATAATGGTCCAAAAACCACCAAGGTTTTCGATTACTTCGGGCAGAGCGGTATTCATGCCAAATATTCCTGCAATCAGAGTTAGAGGCAACATTATGGCACCGATGATAGTTAGGGTGGTCATCACTTCGGTAAGTTGTGCATTGGATTGGGCTAGTGAAAGTGAGACATGTGAGAGATAGGTATCTCTGGTACTGGTCGCACCACTGGAGTAGTTGTTGGCACGATTGACCAAGGTTGAAACCAGTTGTTGTAAATCGGTGAAATAGGGCAGGGTCTCCTCGCTGATTAAACGCTCACCGGGTTTGAGAATACGAATGGTTGCACTATGTAGCGATTCTATCGATTTATTGGCCTCACGCAGTTGACGCTTCAACCCGTGTAAACCCTCTAGCAATCCCTCATACCTGGTTGTAGGATCGAATACCCGATATTCGAGTTCGTCGAGTTCGTCCGAATATTCGCCTAGAATCGGCTGCCAATCATCAGCGATCGAATCGAGTAACTCGTAGAGCAAAAAATCAACACCATAACCAATCTCTTCTTTATCGGCGGTCTTCATGCGTCGTCTGAATGATTTGAGTGCTGGGATACGGGTGTGGCGAACGGTGATAATTAACGAATCGAAAATAAGAATCGCTACCGGTTCGGTATCGAGACGAGTATCTGCATCTCTGGCTCTAACCACTACGAATCGATGGTCGTCAAAACGTTGCACGGTATTGGCACTTTCACCATATATGTCCTCTATGGCTAATTCGTCAACACTGCATTTTTCAATGAGAAATTCCTTAATCTCTCCATCGGGTTTGTTGATATCTAGCCAAGCAACTCCTTTGTCGCTGACGAACTGATGGAAATTATCGAGGGTGAAGTCTTCTTTGGCGATGACTCCACCACCGGTAGTCTGCAAACGAAGTTCGGCCATGACCTGCGTGTCGCGCTGGTCTTTGAAATGCTTTCACTCTTCTTCACTTGCTGACAATGCCTTTCTGTGCCTCACCCCGCCCATCACGTGACGTTGTTCGACCTCGTCCAATTTACCAATGATTTTACGCCGTAGTAAGTAGGCGACAAAAACGATTACCGCTAAGTCTATTATCAGAATAATAACGGTTGAATCCTCCATCCAATCACATCTAAAGGGGTGGTAATATATCGATATCGGTCGCGGATAGAGGAACCCCAATGCAGGCCAACCGAGCTCCGTCTTCGACTAATTCCTCATAGATCCCAGGGGTTAGTGGGTCGGGTAGGCTGACCTCACCTTCAAGCAATGTGACCAAACAGGTACCGCAATTACCCGAGGTACAATTAGTGGCGATTTCAACCCCGGCGAGAATAGCATGCTCGACGAGGGTTTCACCTTCTCTCAAGTGGGTTTGTCCGAGAAGTTTCGCTCCTCTAAGGAATCGAACCAAGCCCATGAAAAGGCCTCAGCGATCTTCCCATCTGGTCCAACGGCCGGTCTGTTTGTTGAAGTAAAGTCCAGCCTTCTTCATCCACTTGTTGAACTTGGTCGCACCAGCGCCGGTTCGCAAGATGAAGTCTTCGCGATCCTCTTGGGCCTGGATGTAACTCTTGGCAGCAAGGGTTTGGTCAATCCAATCATTGATACTCATCAAACCACTAGCCAAGATGCTCTCTTCAGCGGCCTTACTAACCTCATCAGCATTTGCACCTGTCTTGGCTAGGTCCTCTTGAATGAGTTGGCTGATAGTGTTGAAATCTTGAGCGGCTGGTTTGGCGGGAACCGGATTGCGAGGGGCTGCGTTTTCATCGATGATGATGGCACCGCCGTTAGTGAATTTCGCATCGACAGTTTTGGCTAGATTTGAACTGAATACCTTTTCACATTCCCAACAGATTAACGACCAATTATCAGAGTCGCTAGGGTTGCGGCACGAGCGGGGGTCCATCTCCTCATTACACTCAGGGCAGGCGTGGAAAATCAAACCGGGTACGAGTTGACGGCGGAAATCAACCACGTCTTGTGGAGTCCCTTCTAAATCAAGCAATTCGTGGTCACGTGCTGCCTCCAAACCTCTGGTCTCCAATTGATCACGAATCTTGACCTTCTGGTCGTCCTTACCGATATCGTAGAGATTATTTTCAAGTTTAACGATTAATTCGACAGTCTTACCCAAGCGGTTAATCACCAGTTTTTGGGCTCGGAAAGCCTCAACCTTAGCCAATTTCAAGCGTTCTTTTTGCTCGGCGAGGTCGGCGAGAATATCCTTCTGCTGTCTTTGGAATTTCAATTCCTCAATCTTGCTTGGCTTCTTGCGCTGAGGTGCAAGAACCTTGGAGAGATAACGCTCCTTACCGTGACTTTGTGGCCCGGCGGTGATGATGTCGAGAACACCGTCTGCAATGTCCGGCTTTAGACCATAATTTTCAATCAATTTGGTCTTATCAATCTTCTTTAAATCGCCGATTTTTATACCGGAGTCAGCCAATTGCATTGCAGTTGTTTCATCAATTCCTCTACGCAAAAGAGCGAGATAGGTGTCTTTCTTGGCCATACATACCCCCTCCGACGAGACTTGGCGAGGAGGCGGTTAGATGTCAACCCTCCGACTTCAGGCCGATTCCAAACAGGCTGCTAATTGCAGCCAATCTTCGATATTGAGGTCTTCGGGACGTTTTTCAAATAGAGGGTGTTCGAGTTTTGAGATTCTCTGTTTCCACTCGGCATGCCCCCAGTTTTTGAGAGTCTGAATCCCCTTTGGTGGTGACCGTAGGGTGTTTCGTAACTTTTTCCGTCGTTGAGTAAAAGATTGGTGTATCATCATCCGACATAGTTTTGCTCTTTCCGGTGGGGTGATACGCTGCAATTCAACTACCCTCGAGTGGACTTGGGGCTGGGGAATGAAACAGTGCGGTGCGACCTTGGTGTGCATCTGTGTCTGCCAATCAAGCATCACCGTCATGCCAAGGCTTCCCCGATCGGCAGGGGTTTCAACACACAAACGCTGAGCGAACTCCTCTTGTACCATGATAATAACCCGAGTAATCGCTGGAATTGTAGTGATTTTTTCGATTAAAGGCGAGGATATTTGGTAGGGGATATTAGCGACGATGGTGTCGACTTCTGCCGGCCATTCTATTTGCAGACAATCGCCCATTATCACCTCTAAATCAGGAAGACATCGGGCGAGGTGTTCACATGCTCCAGAATCTATCTCAATTGCGGTTACTCGTGCTGCGCTAGCCAGGAGCCTCTCGCTCAGAGTTCCCGGCCCTGGTCCGATTTCGAGTACCTGTGATTTAACGAGCGGAGAGGCGATGTCGATTATGGCATCGAGGATGCGTTCATCGTGTAGGAAGTGCTGACCAAGGGTCTTGTTACTACTTTGCTTCCCTCTTAATTCATCTATCAATTGCCGGGCCGAGTGGGCCATCGTCATCACTCCGAACGGGAGATGAGTTCACAAAGCCGTGGTTGAATCTTTTTATCTTCGATTTCGATAACGAAGCGTTGTGCTAGTAATTCAGCGCCGGCGATACCACAACGCTGCTCTAGGTCAACCATGTCCTTGAATCCTTCACGTCCTCTGGCAGCGACCATTTCTAAGGCCTTGCGGTTACCGACTCCTTGAAGGAGTTCGAATGCGTGTTTTTTGAGAGAAAGGTTGCCGGCTCGATTAAAGAAGCGAGCAATATATCCTTCAGCATCGTCGTTGATGATGTCTTCAATCACCACCGGCATTTCTAATCTCGCTCTACTACTAAGGCTACGGATACGTGAGAAACCGAGTAATTCGGAGAATATCTCTCGTTTGGTGGAATCGTCACCAATATAAATTCGAGAATTAACTGCAATAGGCCCTAGCCCTGATATTGGCGCAATTCTAAGAACCAACATTCCCTGTTCTGAAATCGTGCAAATCTCACCATCGTTTTTTTCTTGGTCGAGAACTCTTACCCATTCAACACCATCAAGGGGGTCAACCTCTTCGATTCGCCGTCCGCGATGAGAGGCCATCTAAACACCTCATTTGTGTGGTAATCACTCAACGCCAACATGTTGGCGGATGATTACCAGAGCTTGATCTATTTCACTATCCTCGACCGAAATACGGCGACTAGCAAGAACCGCTCTAACATCTTGAGCGCTCATCGGCATCAACTCAGCTAATTTCGCAGCTAGTTCGGGATATTTCTGGAAGGTTTTTAGCTTCGCGAGATCTGTGAAAATCCCTTCAAATACCGCAGGTTCGGTGCGGTAACCATTGCGAGCATCGCTTGCGGCCCACTCGGCGTGCTGCAATGCGGCTTTTTGCTCGTAGGTCAGGAAACCACGGCGTTCTTGGGCTCCAAGGAGTAAATCACGTACAGTCGAGAAATCGACAAAGGTCTCTTCAGTCATATTAGTTTCACCTCACTCCAATGGTTTTAGGTGCTCAGGGCGAGCGACGACTGTCTTTTGCATATTACCGTCTTTGACAGCTACTACCCATGCTGCACCTTGGCGTTCCTTGATGAATCCGGTACGTCCTTGGAATCTGCGGTGGGGCATACCCATTTGTTGGGCGCCATCGAGGACGATTGCGACACGGTCGCCTTCCTCATAGTCATGCATTATTTGAGAAATATTCAGCCTGCTTTTCTCCAAGCGTCCTTTCTTTAGAATGCTTCGAGTGCCTTGACGCTGACCCTTGGATTTCTGCATGATGGAAGCCCCCAATGCTCATGAACATAGTTCGGAGCAAATCGGCGACCTGCCCGCTCCATATAAGAAGCGCGATGTCTCAATCGGCGTGAATCTCGCTGACATCTAGCCACACAACCTCGCAGTCGGCCTTTATCATCGATGCAAGCGAAGGCTGAGTACGACCCGAATCACCATGAACGGCCTCCTTGACATAGGTGCCGGATTCAGTTCTCAAGGAAAAAATACACTCGATTCTTCCATCATCCATTTTCTCAATCGACGCGTTGGTGGTTTCAACAACGCGCTTACGGCGCACTTTGTCGGCTCTTCGGTGTGAGACGCGTTGTGGGGTCCTCTGAGCTAACATGCACCCAGACAATACCTCTATCGCCTTGAGAATGGTTTCCCCATCAGGCAGTGCTACCATGATTTTAGTGCTTAATCGTTCGATCAATACATCTTTTGTTCCGCTTTTTGCCAAGCCTTTTTGCTCACAAAGAATAACCAACTCAGCCTTCTTCATCTGTGAATAATCGATCTCGGTTTTCTCTGGTTGAGTTTTTGGTTTTTCTCGATGCCTATTGCGCCCGCGCTTTCCCTTTTTTCCACCCTTAGCCTCTTCTTTGATATCGATGGTCTGAGTCAATTCAGCATAACGCTCTTCGGAGAGTTGTGAAATCTTGAAACGGATGGTATAGGATTTTTCTGCTGGGGTATCTTTTACCCTAACTACTTCACTTCGGTTTGACAATCGTAGACTATTGATTTCCACCCGATCTTTAGAAAAACTATTGACCGTTTTTTCCACCTCTGAGAGGTCGAGGTCTCTACGCTTTGGATTCTTGAATTCAATGACGAACGGTCGTCCACGGCCAAGGCAACGAACGTCGATATCCTCACGGCCCATGCCGTGGAAGGAATGCTCACTCGCTTCAAATAAATCGATAAGAGGGTCGCCGATTGAACCTTGGACACTGGTCGCGTATTGCAAACCGCTTTGCTTACAGGATTCGCAACCACGGCCCTTACAAGCCCGACAAGGCCAGCGAGTCTGAGGAATACCCCGCTCAAATTTATTGTAACGGCCATAGATATAATGTGAGCGAATATCGAGTTCTACCGTCAGGGTTAGCACATCTATCAACGCTAGGATTTGTGGTTTATCATTAACCAATTTTGTAGTGGGATTCATTTCTCTCAATCGAAACGCAATCTCCTCTAACAAACTGCTTTTGAGTGTGTTTGAACCTGCGGCACCAAATCTCTTACGCAGGTGCTCTTCGTCCTCGACCTGGTCTTTTGGAATGCGGGTACCCAATTGTAATCGAGTGTGTTCATATTCACTTGCCGATTCATGGATTAGTTCAGCCAACAATCCGGCTTCGGCGAATAGATCTTCACAAAAGGGGCACATCTCGGCCTTGGCGGCAGCAAGACTTAGTGTATCATCAATAATCGATTCGCGAACCTCTAGACCTGATTCAAGCAAGGTTTGGCCAAAGCGTTTCTTACCACCTAGACGACCAAGACAATGGTCACAAGTGCCGATACGAACCAGATGTTTGAGCCCGGCCAAACGTGGAGCTGAAGGAATCTCCTCATCGCCTATCTCCAGTTGTTCATCGGGTCCAAAATCCTCTTCGAGTGGCTTTTCCTCAACCTCTGGCGCATCGTCCCAAAGTGAATAATCAGTGGTACCAAAGCCGGTATTGGCGAATTGTAACCACTCTTCATCCTTTTCAGAATCCTTTTGATTCTCGGTCATATCATCACCCATTGCACAGGGGCCGACCCCACGTGCAACGCCTTGGCCAACCGCCATCCCCTCAAGAATCAACCGGCAATACAGAAACTTTGGGTTGGAACAGTCCGAGAGCGGCTGTGGTTAGTAGTAGTGAAGCGATTAATGAAAGGGCGATCATCGCTGCTGAAAAGATACCGAAGGAGCTGAACAGTCCCATCGGCGAGAAGGCGATGATAGCAAATCCTGCGATATCGGATGCTGCCGAACCCACCAGTGCTAATGCGCATGCTCCGCCGACCCCAAGCAGTGCTGCTTCATGATCGCCACCTCCTTCTCGCACTTCGCGATAACGTTCAGTCACGTGTATACAATAATCGATGCCAACTCCCAAGGAAATAGTGGCAATAGTGACTGTGACAATATTGAGGCTATAGCCGAATAACCAAATCAAACCATAGAGCCAGACGACGACTAATAGAATTGGAATCAATGCGATAATCGCCTGTTTAGGTGATTTAAAGCCAATACTCAAGGTGATGAAAACGAATAACGAACCGAGAATCATGCTCGATTGCATTTCGTTTTGCATGGCAGTGCTTGCAATATAGCGGGTGACCGGCTTGCCGGTAGCAACTACCCAAGTCAGAGGGGTTTGCTCATCCGAGACCTCTCCAGCCTCCTCCCAAGTGCCACTGCTGAGATTGTTAAAGGGAGCAAGGTCGAGTTTTAATTTCGCAATACCTGGGCCCATGCTAGGGAAATCGTCAGAACCAGTGATGCCAAAACGCAACAACATCCTGCTCCATTTTACGTGATTTCCTTCAACATCAAGCCACGGCTGTATCGGGTCGATTGCCACGTCAGGATTCATGAACAATCTTACCAATCCCGGCGGAATTGCTGGTACGGAGGCGCTTCCTGGCACACCATTGGTCACTAGGAATCCGTAGAGAAATAGTAGGCAATTACGATCTTCGAGATTTGGTAATGACATAATGCCGACCTTCTCACAACTACTCTCGTTCCAGCCTGCTGCCTCAAATGGGGATTTGTCTTCGACCATTGAAGCAACCGCTAAATCAACCATTTCATCCATCGCCAATAAGTCGACTTTACCATCGGGTTGGCGGGTGATCTTGTCGGGAACGCCATGGGCTATCACATTCATATTATGTCTAAGTTCACCGATTGCCGCATAGACACGCGGGTCGGCAACAT
>CAUYXQ010000022.1:0-11141 GCA_963577015.1 Candidatus Thalassarchaeaceae archaeon | reverse complement strand
ATGAGGTCTGGGCTGAGGATGAGAAAATGGCAATATCACAAGCCACGTTCGAAGTCGCATATACCGGAAAATGGATACTGACACTAGATGCTGTTGTCAATGATGGAGATGAACAACTACAGGACCAACTCACTGGTGCAGATACAAATGATGATAATTTGCAGTTAAGCTATGATATCGGCTTTCAGGGCAGAGTCGGACTAACCGCCGAAAAGTTGTGATTACTCTTGCTCTTCTGGTGAAAGTTCCTCGATGACTTCCATAATGTCTGAATCATCACCGTTGGTTTTGATCTCTTCATCTTCGACCACGCTCGGCAATACGTGACCAGCAAAGGGATTTTCATCATAGTCAAGCATACACAACATTCGCCAGCGCGGCGCCCAGGTAATGTGAACATAGAGTGGCCCTGGAATCATTAGAATCCCCCAGACGAGAAAGTTAGGTATATCGAATAAGGTAGTCATATCGATGGTCAGCAACATCAATCCCAGAAATGGCATTGGATAGAGGATGCCGCGTGGTGTGCTCATCGGCATACGCTTGGTGAAGATATTGATGATACGGGAAACCATTCCAAGGAAGATACACGATGCAATCAATAATGCTGAATGAAATACCCATGGCATCAACCAAGATTCAACGGTGAAGCAGTAAGGTAGGATTAGGGCTAATGACACGAGAATACCATAGAATCCGCCTATATTAGCCGGATGATTCAACCACAGTGGTAATCCCGCAAACCGTCGGGAAAGCGCACCGCCTAGCAAGAGGCTGCGATCTCTTTCATCGAGTTCACCTATGGTGTCTCGCCACGAATCTTGCCCACTCACGAGATGCCGTGGTCATAGTCGGTCTTTTGAATGTGGTGTGTGGTTTATGGTCAATCACTCGGTTTGCTCATCCTTGCTAAAAATCCGTGCTATTGGTGATTTGACCTCGACTTCCCCTAAATCGAGCCATTCGCGGTCGAGTAGTCCGCTGTCATCATCCTCTCTTTCGCGTGCTTGCTCAAAATCATCAGCGACTTCATTGACTGCGTCGCTAAGAGCTAGCGCTTGATTTACCAAACCGAGATCTATTCTCATCTCACTCTCACTACTCTTTGACCAATTACCGATGACTGATGATTCAGCATCGTCCTTGAGCAGATTCCAATCACCGGTCAATAGATCACGCGTCAACTTGAGTCGATGCTGAGAAATCATGCGCCAACCCTCATCGAATTTAACCTCGACCGCACTGTCACCAATCGGTTCATCGTCGACAAAGGGGTGATTGATGTTGACCGCCAATGGCACCGAGCGCCAACGCAATACCTTACGAGTACAGAGCACAAGACCGAGTAAAGAAAAGGTGAGAACCACATATGCTAACAATCCGATAATCCCTAAACCCATAAATGATAATGAGGACAAGACCAAGGCAAATGAGAGGAGTAAACCAATCGTGAATGGTTTGACTTGAGCTGCTCCCAAAGTGGTTTGGTGGAAGGGAATCATTGCCGAAGGGTAATCGGATGCATCACTATCATCAGTAGAGACAATTGGAGCCTGCATATGCTTGACTCACAACCACCATTCATGAGGCTTGTGCCACCATCTGTCATCACCAATGCACCTTTCAAACCCTCTCTTTGACCATTGATTTCGCCCTCAAGTTCAATAGGGGAAGTTTCACAGTCGATTTGGGGTGCACTCATGGCTGAGTTGCAACAAGGCGACATAAGAGAACAAAGGCGTGGTAGTTCGACCATCCTCAGGTCCCTATTGCACGAGATGGCTGAAGAGAGCGAAAGCGGTTATATTCGCAGTGAATTAAGACCTAAGGATTCTTTGCCAAGCGAAGGGCAGTTGCTGATAATAAACGGTGTACTTCATGGTGCAATTCACGAAAAACATACGGTGATTCAAGGGGTCGAAGCCCTGCTTGAAATCGAAAATGATTCCCAACGATTGGAATGTCTGCTCTCGGTTCACACCGGGGTTGACGTTGAACGTATTATCGAGGCATTTCCACGCTGCTTGGTTGAACAAGCAGAGGATGATGGTGATTCTTGGTGGCAGAAACGGCGCTTGACCGCCAAAAGTGCGCCAAGGATGCGCTTGCCAGAACTTGAAGCAAGTGAAAGCGCACCTGAGTTTATTCGAAGAAGAGCCGAGTCGATGTTGGATAAACATATCATCAGTGGTGATGTTCTCAAACACGGTGATGTCCATTTACTCGATTCTACCGATGGCGACGATATGTTTCGCCTTGCTGCCGCACTAGCCTCTAATGGCCGTCCAATTTTAGTTCTCGCTCGTCAAAGGCGTGAGGATTTGATTGTGCGCTTCGGCCTACCTGCTGACTCGGTGTTCTGGTTATCCGAAGGTGAACATGAACAAGTGCAAAATCCATCTTTGGAATCGATACGCCAGAGAATCGATGATTATCTAAGGGATAAATTCAGAGCGGTATTGATGTTTGAGGGCATCGAATATATTGCCGGCATTCATGGCGAGGAACGGCTTATCGACCTGATGAGGGAATTGGCAGATACCTTCCGGTTCGGCGACCACTGTCTATTGGCGACCTGTGACCTTTCCGCATTTGCAACTCGAGAAAAAAACCTCCTTACCCGTGAATTAACTCTAATTGAAAATGAGACCTTACACTCTTGGCTTATCGACAAAGATACTTTGCTCGACCATCCCTTTATGGCCCCTCCAGACCCCGAGGAATTAGCCTTGATCGCTGAATTTAATATCGAAAAACCCGAAATTATCGACATCCCCATCCCGATGACGAGCCCGATTCAACAAGAAGAAGTCATCGATGAAGAATTATCAGAAATGATGCAACAATGGGCACTGGAATCATCAATTCCCGAGGTAGAAGAAGAGATTATCATCGATGAGGATTTGGGCGAACCTTCTTCTGCCGACATAGTCCAAGAGCAGGTAATGAGCAAAGGACCGCGGCCAGCTCAACGCCAAAAAAGAGCGGGGCGAAGGAAAGTGGAGCCAGAGATGACCCCCCAACATATCGGCCTTTCAGGCTTACGTGCTGCCGCTGAAAAAGAAGGCGGTGAAATGGAGTTTTCCAAAGGGTTCAAAGCACAAGGATTCGCCCATGGCCATACACAAATAAACGATTTTGAGCGCTTGAGCAGCGCTACTGAAATGGCTCATAATGTCGTGGAATTACCTGGTTTTAAAAGCCAGTCGCATACGGAAATCCCACTTGCAGACATGTTGCGCAATTCCAAAGGAATAGCGAGAGCCTTGCCCGATATCAAAAATATGACCTCACTTGATAATGTGATTAATGAGGGTAAGGCCAAGGCGGAAAGCGGCCCATTGGCCGCAAGGGGAGTTACTATCAAACGAACTCTGACAAATCGGCGCGAGGGGAGTAGCAGGTCACAGAAAAAAGTCAACCCCGGTGCAGCCCTAGCCGCATGGAACCAATGGCCTGAAGATGAGGAGGAATAATCATGACTAGTATCCGCAGGCAACGCTTGAAGCGAGCACTTGCCGAAGCTAGGTCCTCCTTGGATAAGGCTGAAAATAGCGGTGACGTTTTATCTCCGCTCAACTCCTTGCGCGGAGTAGAGAGTAAAAAAGAGCGGCGTGAGGGTAATCTTCTATCGAGAACTCGGCCTAGAACCAGACCTAGTTTCGATTTGATAGCCGATGCTGTACTTGGCACAGATGGCGAATATGTTTCGCGATTCAATCGCGAAGACGAGGGTGGATTTTCAGATATTGTCAGTGAAGGAATGGAGAGGTTACGCTCTAATCAGACCGATTCCGCTGCAGAAAACCTCTCTGAGCGCATTGGGCTTGAAGTCGATGGCCGACCGATTTGGTCAGCATTACTCGATAGCGATAGGGGCTACGAACAGGAGGCCATCACCACCCATCAACGCCTAGAAAGCGATGAATTACCGGCTTGGCCGCCAATCCTAAAGTTGAGTACACACAATACCTTTCAATCATGGAATACGGTTCCTGAGAATCTGCAAGCAACAACTGCTATCGAGAGGGTTATAGACAAACCCGCGACCAATCTCAACCCGCTATTGCTGATGGGGGAATCTGGTGTAGGCCGCTCACACCTGTTATCTGCTGCTGGCCAAGCGATGTTGTTTCGTGACCACGGCCATGTGGTTTTGATTCACGTCAGTACTTTGCTCGATGAAAAAATCTTGGCAAAGGGTTGGCGAGAGATTATTCCGCAATGTTGTTTATTGGCATTCGATGATATCCATCTCGCACCAAGCGCAATCGCTAACGAGTTGGGTATGATGATTGACTTCGCCCTAAACATGGGTGTGCAAGTTCTTGCCACAACTAAATCCGACCCAAGTACTTGGGAGATTAATCGCCTATGGGAAGTAATGAAAGGTGCTACAATAACCACGATGACCACCCCCTCTCGAGCATCTCTAGTCACACATCTACGGCGTAATTGCTCGATGCGAAGTATATTGCTCTCCGATGATGCAATCTCGGCTATCGCCACTTTTCCCGACGGAGGTTGGCGAGAGGTCGATGCTACTTTTGAGCGGGTTGTATTAGCGATTGAAAGCGGTGCGGATATCAATGATGCTGCTGATGTCAGAGATCTGTTAAGTGAAACTCTAGTGAGTTCTGATATGGAAATGGCCTTGGATAATATGAGTATCGAAGATTTGGCTGAGGGCATTGTCAGCAATGCCCTCGATGAGGTCTTTACCGACCAGGATGGTTTCGGAGTAGATCTTCACGCCGAATTACCAGAGATTGGCAGCGATGATTACGAGCCACCTGAATTGGGTTCTATCAGCAGCGACGACCTGTTGACACGTCATCTCGATGAAGCACTATTGCCACACGTAATCACTACTCTCGATCTCGATGAGGCCGAACGCCACCTACTCCATGCTGATGATTCCCTTAGCGGCCTCGACCAGACCCGGGTGCGAGAAACCGTCTCCAGTATCGGCAATATCGCTGATAATGCCTTTGAGGAATTACAGGACGAACACGAATTGAATACCGTAATACTGGCCCGTCTTGAAACCGAATTAGCAATGTTATTCCAGAGGTCAAATGATGCCGGAGTCGATGAATTAATCGAAATCGCTGACAGAATTAAGGGCATCGAAGAAGAATTGGCCACATTATCACCCCACGATGTGGTTGGTATCGCCCTCGATCACGACCCACGCAGCGCTTTGGTCAAGAATCGAGTTCTCGCTAGACTGCGTCCTAAGCGAGTTTTGATGCCCGAGGCTGCAGCATGAAGCCACCTTGGTGGATGGAAGGGGTTGCCTTTCAATGCCAACCCAATTGCGGCCGTTGCTGCGACGAGCCTGGTGGAATTGTATATTTGACTAAGGACGATGCTAAACGACTGGCTGACCATCATGAAATAGGAGTTAAAGAATGGCTAGAGAGAGATAGTCAAACTACACTTGATGGTAGATTCATCCTTGACTCCGATGCTGAAACCGATATTTGCATCTATCTTGATTCGGAGAAAAAGTGTACGGTTTACGAGGTGCGTCCAGACCAATGTCGTGCCTATCCATGGTGGATAGAGAACCTTGCCAGCCAGAGAACTTGGAGTCGAACCATGGATGAATGCCCCGGCATCGGTGCAGAAGATGCTTTTGTGATTGAAGGTGAGGTCATTCGCATGCATGTGATGGCAGACCGAAATGCTAGTCGTGGATTTCGCCGTTGGAACGATGTCTGATTAGTATTCACTGAGGAATCACACTAGGTGTGCTAGAAACACCGTTTTGATATTGCTCAGTCACCTCATGGTGCATCTTATACCGACATCATGTCTGGGTAACAAAGAGGGAGTCTAATGAGTGATGAAACTGAACATCTTCTAGATCTCACTACCGCTCATCTCGACATAGGTCTGCGAGGAATACCGGTAGGTACCTGTCGTACTTCCTTCGTCACATCCAGTGAAGGTGTGCATTATTGTGGCTATCCAATCGCTGATCTAGTCGGATTCAGTGCCGAAGAAATATTCCACCTATTGCTATACAAGGAATTGCCTGATGCCGAACAGACTGAAGCCTTTAGCGCTGAACTCTCCGCCCGAGGTGATATTCCTCAGGAGATAATCAGCATCTTGGAAAGCCTTCCTAAAACCGGCCATCCAATGGATTGGATGGCGATTGGAATCAGCGCTATCGGCATGATTTACTCAAAGGAGGATTGGGTCGAAGATGCGATGAATCTTGTAGCAAAAATGCCACGACTGATGGGTTTGATCTTCCGTATTCGTTCAGGACAAGGGGAGAATATTCCTGACGATGACTTGAGTTTGGGCTTGGTAGATCGCTTCATCCGCACTTTGGACCCGCAAGATATCGACCGCGAGGTCATGCAACGCATCGTCTCAACCTTCTTGGTATTGCACATGGATCACGGTGGCGGCAATCTCTCCACCTTTACCGGTAAAGCAATCGCCAGTGGCAAGGCTACCATCTTCGCCTCAATCGCTGGAGCGATGAATGCTCTTTCAGGTCCACTTCATGGCCGCGCCAATCAATCCTGCTTGGAATTCATCAAGCGTATAGGAACCTCTGACGCAGATGAAGTGGAGAAATTCGTACGTAACGAATTGGCAGAACATCGACCGATTTACGGCTTTGGTCATGCGGTGCTGAAGTGTGAAGACCCAAGAGCAACCATCCAAATCGCACTGGGTGGAGAATTGTGTCCACATGATGAACTCTACAAAACCGTCACAACCTTGCGTGATGTTGCCTCGAGAGTTCTCGCTGAAAATCCAAGGATATCCAACCCGAATGCAAACGTCGATCTCGCCAGCGGCTGTCTGCTCAACTACGCTGGTTTTACCGATAGTAATTACTATACCACTTTCTTTGGATGGGCTAGGGTTTGTGGTATAGCAGCACAGATAATCGACGAGAGAATGGTGATGCGTAGTGGTAAGGGCACCCCTATCTACCGGCCAAAATACATGGCTGACCGACAATCACTCAGGCGTCTTTGACATTACTGGTCTTGCGACTTTACCGCAACCACGGTGGCCGATGATGCGTACCGCTTCCCACGGTAACTCGCCACGAGAATCAGCTAAGATTTCATCTGCGCTGCGTTGCCAATAATGCTGTTTTCGCCAAGTTTCAACTTGAACGTGTCTTTCACTTTCATTCAATTCACACCAAGGGCTAACCTCGGTTGGAACCTTCCGCTGAGCCAAATCCTGCCATTGCTTGAGAGATAGTGGTAAACTCGCAGGACGCTGCCAGCGAGTAGCACCAGCGATCGGTTGTTCAGGATGGGCATCATCGGTGATTACCGAAAGACCTGCGTTGAGAAGGGGCCATTCCTCAGATACATTACACGGCCAAACATGGACCGGATAGCCCTTAGTGATACTTCTCAATCTCCTTAACCCCCGTCCAGATAAACCGACTGTCCGCCCTAGAGGTAAATATCGCTTCCAGCCGAAGAGGTATTCCTTTGCACAGGGCATCATCACCGAGCCATTGCTCTGATGACTTTTGATTAGACTGGCGAATGAGGTGGTAACATATTCTGGAAAGGCACGGATGTGTTGATTGAAGGAACCGAATACCGGTGGAACCACCGGCCGTAATTCTGACCAGTGGCCCTTGTAGGCCGCTTTTTTCGCCACTGTTGCCATCGCTGAGTGAAAGGAATAGACCACTACATTATGTCTTGGAATCTCATGTATTTTGAGTAATTCCGTCACTTGTCCAAGCATTTTCGCCAAATGTGCGGTGTTTTCTCCACGCGGTTGAATCGAGCGATGTGGCGGTTTGATCTCGATAAAAGCCACTTTGCTCTGTTCGATTAATTGCTCAGTAAAATCCTTATTTTCAAGTAATGAAATGAAATCATCGAAGCCGTGGCGCTTTATGTCATCGCTTTGCCACTGTTCGACGAATCGTTGCTTTCCAACCAATTTATCTTCATCTATCGAAAGGTGATGGTCGTGATGTAAGACCAATTCGCCATCAGCGCTGAGTCTTAAATCGAATTCAACCCCGTCAAAACGCGTGACCCCTTCCACCAATGCGGGAACGGTATTCTCCGGTGGCTGACGCCAGGACATGGCATGACCTTGGGGATTAGTGATTCAGACTTTGCTCTTCAATTAGCGGTACAAGGTTATATCCCACAGATAATCTAGGCGCTGATATGGTAAGCATCTTGGCGGTGATGGTGCTGATGGTGATTTTTTTCACCTTACCTGTCTGCCTGTATTTTACCAGAAAACAGCGCACTAGCCGGGTTGCATTGACTGATTTCAAGCACAAATTCTTTGAAAATCACTACTATCTTCACGTTCTTGGCTATCTGGTAATTGCTTTTTGGAAAGGATGGATAGATGGTCTTAACGAACCGATGAAACGAATTACTGGCCACTGGACCGATTTGGTTTTTGCCATCGAAGGAAATGCTTCACTTTGGCTTCAGGAATTGCTGAAAAACCAATTCCTCACCGATTTATTAAACTTTCACTACCTCTTCATCTACCTATTCTTAATCTACGTGACCACGGTCTATTTCGCCTATGCAAATGACCGGGATATGGCTGATAAAGTCACCATGAATTATCTATTGATCTATTGCATTGCAGTGCCCTATTACCTATTCTTTAACGTCGAGGTAACCTCGTCATGGATTCCAGGAATGGAAGCACTTCTCTATCACGACCCAGTATATCTTGACTTCTACGTCACTCATGACCCGCTCGATAATGCCATACCATCGCTGCATATCGCCATTCCATTTGGTATCTTACTCCTCGGCTGGTTAGACGGGAAAGAGAGGGGAATCTCGCTGCGTGAATCTCGACATTCAAGCTATATGCGCTTCGTGTTAGCCAATACTTTGATCTTCATGTTCTCGATAATCTACCTCGGCATTCACTGGTGGATAGATATTCCATTGGGGCTAGCAGTAGGTGCAATTGGTGCTCTATTTATCCATCATATTCAACCACGACTAAGGGGGAAGCACGGTGGGATTTCTTGGCCTAAGGAACCCTTGCGCTTGATTGCAGTGCCGATAATAATCGCTGGTCTGCTCTCGGCAGCAATGTTGACTACGATTCAAGCGAGTACGGTTGATACCACAATGCGAGTTGGTGAAGGTGAAATGGTCTATGAGATAATCCAGCCGTTTTCCGAAGGAGAAAGTGCCAGTACTTTGATTACAAATTTCGACGAGAGTGCAGCCATACAATTCGTGGTGATTGAATTAGAACATGCACCTAACATTATGGCTGAAGGCAAACCCGATTGGGGTTTGAACCACAATAATCCGGTTATCCTATTGAATCCGGGGCAGAGTGTGCTCTACCCGCATGAGAAGGTGGATACATGGCAGTTGATAATGGTCGAATCACTTGGTGGTCCGATTGTCGAAGTGGGAATGGTCACTGATTATGGTGATGCACGAATGCTTGAGGGGTGGATTGCTTCGATGCCTTCACTGCTGATAACCGGCTTTGTTCTGCAACGCTTATGGCGACAAAAATCATCCAGCCTATCACTGGCTGATACTCGCCCTCTACCACTAGTGGAGGAAGAGTGATGTCTGAACAAGGCTTGCTCAGCGATGAAAATCTCGCTTTGATAACCAAAATTAGAGAGCATCTTCGCGCTCGGCTGGGAATTATTTCCGTCGCCTTCGTCGCTGGATTAGCGATAGGTATCCCAGCATCTGCAGGATTGATTGAATGGTTATTGACCGATGCAAATCTACTACCTGATGGAGTTAATGTCATCACCTTGACCCCGGTTGAATTTATCATGTTACAAGTCAAGGTGGGCGCATGGCTAGGCTGCTTATTGGCAATTTTTGTCATAGCGGTAGAAGGTGCTTGGCGCAGCCAAATCAATGTAAAGATCCCACACCCTGGGCGCACTGCCATCATCACCGGGTTTTCTGTAATCGCCCTTGCCGCCGGTGGAATTTGGTATGCCTTCGATTTGCTAACACCGATGTTACTCGACTATCTTTCAGCAGATGCACAGGCTGTAGGCCTCAATACCGAGTGGCGTTTAAACGGTTATGTCGGCTTTATTCTCAATCTCTCTATTGCCTGTGCCATCGGTTTTCAAGCTCCGGTTGCAACGATATTAGCGATTGAAAGCGGAGCCGTTACCCGTCAACAATTCACCGAATATCGCCGTCACATTTGGTTTACCACATTTGTGCTCGGTGCAGCCTTAAGTCCACCCGACCCATTATCACTATTCTTGGTCTCACTGCCTATAATCATACTCTTTGAAATGTCATTATTCATCGATTTACTCAGGATGAAACAAAGGGTGTAACAACTTGAGTGGGACCACCATCTTACCCGGTGAAGGATTGTGCTCCGTACCGTGACTATCGCCACCTACGGTAATAGCCATCCCAGATATCATCAATTCAAGCCGATAAGATGAGTTGTGACTACGATGAAAAGCCTCGATTGCATCGACGCCAACCCGTTGTAAATATTCGACCAATTCACTGGTAGCAACCCCGTAATAAAACGGATGGGCCAAACTGGTAATACCGTCAGAACGCTTAACGATTTCAATCGCTTCTTCAATCGAAGGCAAAGGACGGGGCGAAAAAGCTGGACCGTCATCACCAATCCATTGATCAAATGCCTCTTGGAATGATTTCACTATTCCTTTTTCCATCATAACTCGCGCTAGATGCGGACGACCCAATGAACCCTCAGCATACTTGGAGACCTCATCGATACTGATGTCATGTCCATGTTCTGCCAATTTAGCCAACATCGCCTTCATACGTGGTAAACGTGCATCTTTTTGTTCGGCCAGCCATTCGCTCAACTCTTCACTACCACCTGCTGGGAAATAGGCTAGCAGATGCCATGAATGAGGTTGAGTCATCTCTGTTTTCGCCAAAATCTCGGGGTCGGCAGCAATTGCCATAGCACAGGTAATCTCAACTCCAGGGATGAAACGCATATCATATTGTTCGGCAGCCGTCACGGCTTGTTGCCATCCTACATCGGTATCATGGTCGGTTAACGACCAAACTTTAACGCCATTCTCGTGTGCTCTTTTAGCCATCTCTGCAACTGATTGAGCCCCATCGCTAAAAGTCGAATGACTATGTAAATCC
>CAUYXQ010000021.1:0-11473 GCA_963577015.1 Candidatus Thalassarchaeaceae archaeon | reverse complement strand
CACATTAACTGCAACGATTCCTTCATTGGTATCAGTCTCTGAATTCAAATCGTGATTCCAGTAGACTTTGCCATTGATTTCAACAGTTAAATTAACCTCTATTTCACCGAGTTCAACAATTCCAGCGACTGCATCTGCACTAGAGAAAGTGATCACTCCTTCTTCAAGCAATAATTTCTCAAATACTCCATCGTGTTGCATGTAAAGGGTCCAATTCCCAGGTAAGAGATCTATGGTCACACTACCGTTTTCATCGGTATATTCTGCACTAACATTGCCATATCCATCAAGACTGACCACTTCAAGTCGCTTGTCGACAATCAGGTCTCCGGTTAGAACTTCCTTGAGAGTCAAATTGACCTGCATTACAGGCATTGTTCTAAAGTGCAGATCTACACGGCTACTCGAATCATCATCGATAACAATACGCTGACGGTAAATCTCCGAGATATTAGTTGAATCACTGGTGAATGGATGAATTACAAATATCCATTCCCCTTGAGGAACATACTTTGAAAAGCTACCATTTTCATCAGTGAGTATAGTATCAAAGACACTTTTATCATTTGCATCTACGTACCAGATTATTGAATTATTCATCGGCGTACTATTGTCATCTTCGACGACCATTCCAGTCACCAGCCATCTCGGCTCAAGTGCGATTTCAAAAGCAGTTATATCGCCATCAAGACCGACTTCTAATCCAGGGATTGCATCAAGCGGTAACGATGAATAATCTGTAGCGTTTTCATCGGATGGCTCGAAATAATCGATTACGACATTATAGCGTCCAATAGAGATATTGGCGACCAATTCACCATCTAGATTGTAGTCTGCCGAGGTCAAATTGACCGCTATGCCATGTGCGGTAGTTGGCACGAGCATGACATCGGGTTGAACCGCGGTTCCATTCTCCCAACTTCGCTCATCCTCGTGATCGAGATAGATTCGCAGTGTCACTGAAACATTAACCGGTTCAGCAATGAAATTCAAGCTATTATTTCCAGATTGGTTGAAGATAAAGTTGGAATAACTAGATGCATTCATTTCAGTATTTGAAAGACTGAAATCCCACGAACCTGGTTGGAGATTGAATGAAAAGTCACCAATGATGCTAATCTCCTCTCTCCACTCAAGCCCATCCTCATTTACTGCAATTACCTCAACTGGCTCCCAGTCAGGAATTGCCGAATCCCAGGTGAGGCTTGCATTTCTCAAACTAACCTTGCCAGAAACCTGCGCGGTTTCCGCAAGGAAAAGGGCATTTGGAATATCATTATGGTAAATACCGTCTGCAGCATCAGCCAATAGAATACCGGTGCTAGCCTTGGAGAATGAATCAATTGCAGTGATGTGAAATGCTCTATCAACTGGCAACCTCATCGAGAAATCACCGGTGATATTAGTCACGGCCTCAAGATCGATATTTCCTGAGCGGAAATGAATGAATAATGAGGTTGATGCGGTTTCGAATTTGCTGGTATCAAAGGTATTATTGGTGAGGTTGGCAAGGTCCGTGTCATCATCATGGGGCAGATAAACGGTCCCGTTAACCCAAGCCGACTCGGTATAATCCCAAGTTATCCCGGTTTGATTATCATTTGTCACTTCAAGTTCTTCCCATAATACGTGCAAATCATCGCCGTTATCAAAAGCGATCCAAGTTCCTTGAGTCAACTCGACTTGTAGCATACCACTGGCATTTGCGGTCACATTAAATGTGTGTGCAGCACTTTCTCCGGTTGCAATATCGACATTGGTGAAAGTTACAACCCTATTTCCGACATCGAGCACCTCGGTGACTCCATCGGAAGTATCTACTGCTCGCAATTGAACAGTGACATCAGTCAGGTATGGGATTTCCATTCCCTCGAGCAATGTTATATTTGCTTCATCACCCTCCTTGATAACAAAGGTCGCATTGACATCATAAAGACCATCTGAATCGATGTCAACTCGCCAATAATATTCACCTGGAAGTATTGGCCCGTGTGAGAAATTTCCGTTTTCATCAGTGCTGAAGGTTGTCAACTCGGACTCGCCGAGTGCGATATCGATAATTTCCATAGTTTGGTTAACCACTGGAGTATAATCGTCCATCATCAGGACATCACTAAAGAGGAACCCGGGGATTGAGAGGTCGGTATCAGTTATACTGACAGGGACATTCATCGTTTGTTCCATAACATGAGTTCTACTATTTGGTAGCACTATTGTCACTTGGTATTCACCTGGGACCATGCCGCTCAAATAGAATGAACCGGGGTTGACTATATCGCCAGAGAAATATCCTGAACCGATGAATTGCCCGGTTCCATTGATTTGACCTATGCCATCGAAAGTACCTGAGCCCTCAAAGTTCTCACCTACCAATTCCTTGCGTAAGGTTACCACTCCTTCAGCGGTCATTCGTCCGTTGGCGATCACCTCGCCTGATAGATAGTAGGTATCGGCCTCAGATGTGGAACAGATTGTTTCGTTTTCAGGCACAACCGGAACCTCTTCCGTGTTTTCACAGGCGACGATGGTGCTAGTATTGAGCCAAGAGGCGACCAAAGTACCAGAACCACTCCAAGTGCCATTGGCAGAATATGATCTACCATCGGTTATTAGGCGAGTGTAATTACCGGTGAAATTCGTCACATAGGCCAAGCCTTCACTACTGGTAAAGGTACCCTGTTCATCAAAGACTACCTCGCCAGAACCATCCATTATTCTCACTTCATCGGTGCTAAAAGAACCGCTGGTGGCATCAAGGGTAATGTTATCCATCTCATTCCAGATATTGTCAAGAATTATCTCTGCACCGTCGAGGGTATCGCCCTCGAAATCCTCATGGCCTCCCCAAACCAGCAATCCTTTGATTCCTGTGCTTGAAACAAGCACATCTACTGATTCAGTAATCTGCTGTTCACGGTCCGCTTGTGCACCGGTGACGTTGATCACGCTCTCACCAAGCCAAGTCATATTCGAGACCTGCCCTAGAACCGCAGTAATAGCATTGGTTTGGCGATCTTCATTTTCTTCGATTAACACATCGGAAAGACCATTAGCGTATTGGCCTGAAGTGATAGATGATCTATCAGCAACTGGATTGAATTCACCGACATATGCAGAGACTCTGATCTTGCCAGCAGGTGCTAGGAATGAGTAAGTTCCATCTGCAGCAGCATCCGTAGCTCCAATTGGAATCCAGTAATTATCTATATCCTCATCGGTCGCATCCTCGCCACTGAAAGCGTCGCGCTCAAAGAGAAGTCTTACGTCGTTGAGGTTTTGACCGCTTTCAGCCATTTCGACAGTTCCAGTGATTTCAGCACCAGCGTAATATTTCATAATCTTCACTTGTGAAGTGGCTCTAAGTACTTGAGAACCTAGGGTATTTTCCGTAGAATTATCATACCAATTTGCGATTACAAAGTGATTCATCATTGCACCTGGCATTGGTAAAGCATTGGCTAGGAAGGTGTTGGGGCTACCACTAGTACCGATATGTAATCCCGGTTGTGGATTCATTCCTTCACTAGCAACACCGAGGGTTGAGGCCCCATAGCCGACATAGGTTCTTGCGACCATGGTCTTGAAAAATTCAGCCTTGTGATCGATTCTAACATCGCTCAATTGCAATGGATCTATATCGGAACCTGATTGCTGATTGATGTAATCTTTTTGCATTGCTTCATCGAACTCTACACGTGTCATTTCATCGGGGAATTCGCCACGAACTGTCTCGTAAACCTCAGTCATGAAGGTATTGAAATCCTGACCGGATAGGATGGTTGGTGCAGTGAAAATTCCAGTTGGGTTTCCACCGTTGAAGTTTGCATCTGCATTATAGCGTCCACCACGTGGGTAAAGTCGGTGATCGACTGCGAAGTAACGTATCTCGTGATTCCGGGTAATAGTTTCACCAGGGGCTCCTTCGTGATCTTGCACAGTATAGACACGATTATCCATCAAATCGGCATAGAGGTCGTTTAACTTCTCAGAATCCAGACTATTAGTCAGTATTTGAGTGACGGTTGCAAGTCTAGCATTATCGCGATGAATGTGGGTTGAAACCGAGTTGAATTCCACAACCAAATCGTCGGTATACCAATAATCACCATAGATGTAATGTGTGGTTTCATAGGTGGTATCTCTTGCGGTTCGCACCTTGTAGTTGAATGAACTATTAGCCGAATCAAAAGAGGTCCACGACTCACCAGCACAGGTGTTTGCTGATTCCGATTCGCACGGAATTAGAATTCCATCTTGATAAATCCTGAAGACATTGTCGGCAGAGGTACTGACAAGACCATTCATCAAATTGTGCCCTTGAGCGATTACTAAATCTTCATTGGTCTGAATCACCTGGAATGCGTGAACTGAAGTCGTAGCAGAATCCTCACTGGTCTGCACCGATTCAATAACATCAAAGGTATTTTGGCCCAAGTGATTTACCATACTATTTTCAAAGTGATTGGTGAAGGCTAAGCCGCCGCCATGATGATAATTATACGAAAGATCACCCTTTCCTAATTGCCAGATGAACATTGCCACTAAATCATCCTGATTTCGAGCCAATAGCATATTTCCTGTAGCAGGAATTCCAGATTGGAAGTTATCGGAGACAGATGGGTGCTCACCATTGTCCAGTGCCTGGAAACCATAATCCCACCAAGATACGAAAGCCGGCTTATCGGAATATGACATATTAGCATCTTGTTGTGAAAGCCAATCATAGGCCCTATTCCAACCTTCATCGTTGAATCCACTACCGAAACTTCCCAGATACCAACGGCCACCTGAATTTTCATAATTACTATCGTCGAGAAGAGAAAATCCAAGTTGGTTCCAGCGCAATAGGTCAGGGAGTACGTTATAGATATCCTCATCGATTCCAGATTCATGCTCAGAACTACCTGGAATCGCAGAATCGAGACCATATGTAGCATGCTGACTTACCAAGATTACCAAAATCATACCGATAGCACTGAATTGAGGTGTGCGCCAAAGCGCTTTGCGTGCACCAGATATTCTATCGCCGGGAGTGCGGATACCCAAGCGCCTCCACTCCTTTAACATACTTCCAGCACCGCTATAACTCCAAAGGGAAACTATCCCCCATGCTCCAAGGACAGCCATTGCCGGAGATGCGTTGAATACGAATCTACCAGCAGACCAAGCCATGTAAGATGCTATTAGCACCCACATGCCCAAAACCAAGCGAACTTGTTGTCTCTGCCGCAATCCTTCCCAAAGGGCAATGATTCCCATCGAGAGAGAGAGGATGAAGACAATAGGGCCAAAGCTGGCGAATAGCATTCCCCGATTAGGAGCACTCGCTTCAGCGATTGTTCCGAAAATCTTGTTCTTGGTGAAATATCCCGAACCAGTTGTCAACACGTTCCAGGAATTAGACAATTCGAAATATTGTAGCACCCACAATAAACCAAGGAAGATAGTGCCACCAACGAATAGTGTTCCTAGAACCAGTAGCCAGGGTTTATCACGGAAACCAGTGGTGATGAAACCGATTGCTAGAGTGAATATCGCGATGAAAATCAAGGGCTGAAGCCCAGTTGAATTCCAGACCAAATCCATCTGTGGGTGAGCATAGAACGGTAATGTCATCAAGAAGATGACACCGATCATCACCAGATTTATCGTGGTGATAATAGTGCTGTCACGGCGCTTGAACATATTCAAAGCAACCTGTATTGAATAAGTCAAGAATATGATAGCTGGTCCGTATACGAATCCCTTCCAGCCGAGTGCGACCAGTCCGATACACACACCAGCAGCGATTGCGTTTGCCACCGCTATTTTCCTCTTCTCGAAAACGGTTTTGGCTGCGTTTAGCAAAGATATAGGCTTAGCCGAAATGCTCTTTGAAAGACGCTCGTCTCCTCCGTTCTTTACTGCTCGAAGGTAATACATGAAACCAGCAGAAAGGAATAGCAAAACGAATGAATCGTGATCTGCTAGACCCCAAGTGCTGTGAGTCACGTGACTTGGCATGAATGCGATTAACCAAGCAGCGATTACTCCAGCACCCTTGCCGAAGTGATCCTTTGCCATACTTGCTATTGGGAAGATGATGAAGGCTCCAAAGATTGCAGGTAGAGCGAGCATTGACCACCAAGCAGCATCGGTAACCGATATCTGAAGGAGAGGTGCAAGAATCATTGCTCCAATCGCTAACGACCAAGTGAATAACGGCGGTCGAGGATTGATTCCACCTAACGGGTAAGAACGGTCAGCATCGACGATAAGATGTGCATTTTGGGCAAGGATATAATCCACTACACGCTTCATGTACCAAGGGTCAGAACCACCAGTCATATCCCACGTAGCAGTCCCATAAGCATTCATCGAAGGAACCGCATACCATTGTATTCGAATAGCCAATCCAATGATGAAAGCACTGAATATCATTATTCCTGCCCAGTGGGCAGACCAGAATTTGCGTGCACCTGAAGGGTCGTGACTCTCGCGATTCATCCAGCCACCATATTTCTCATGAGTGCTGAACCAATAGATGATTACACCAAGAGCGAATGTAATACCGAACCAAATCCATACAGCCCATGCTCCTTTGAAGTTATCGTTCTCCCAGAAGCCAGTATCATACCAAGCCGAAACCTGATAGAGTATCCACATTGCTGTGGTCATCATTGCCCGAGTAAACCATCGCTCTGCGACCATGTATGAAACAATCAATGCGATTACTCCGGTGAGAAGAGCTGGCCAATAGCCAACATAGCCATGATAACCCTCCTCGTAGACCATTCCGAGGCGATCTGCATCGCTTACACTGCGCATGAACCACAAGGTAGCTGCATGTGCTGATGCCCAGACTAACAATGCGATTTGAAGCGGTAGAGTGGCCTTATCCCACTTACCCTTGATAGGAGAAATGTGACCAAACCAGCCACCATTACCTGCGGGGTTAAGCACTCCACGAGCGAGAACTGCTACTAGGAAACCAAGGATTATCATTATCGTCCACATGGTAAAGAAAACGAAAGCCATGCCTTCACGCAAGGCGTTGATGCGATTATAGATAGACGGACTATCATTGCTGTAGATCGTATATTCGGAAACCTGATTCGCCCCATAATATGCTCCAGCAACCATTGCTAAAACAAATCCAACCGAGGCAAAGGTTAGGATTGTCGCCCACTCGTGTTTTGATTTTCCATCCAAAACTTGAACGCCGAACATGGTGATGAAAACCAATGCTGCAAGCAAATTTGAATCACCGGTCATCTGCACTACCTTAGCAAGAATCGCAGTTACCACTAGAGTGATGAGGGAGACACGCTCGATGGAAAGGTTGAGAATCTGCTTCTCACGAAGTATGCGTGGTGCGATTCCGAGCATCGCAGCACCCGCCACTGCAAGCAGTGGGAACATTTCGTCAGTGTCCAAGGATAAACCGAAACCGCCTATCCAATTCGCAGCTAGAGCCAATAGTACTGCGAGAGGCGCAATTAGCAGCCCCAGCAGTGCCTTCGACGTACCATTATGGTCGCCTGATTCTCTCTCCATATTGTTTCCCTCTGTATTTCAGCACCCAGCCTGAAGGCTGAGAGCGACTTCGCCACTTTAGACCCTCTTTTAATGATACCCATCATCGAGCACAAGGCGCTGCCGTCGCCCGAAAATGGCCACATCCTCAAGGCCATCACTTCACAGAGCACGATGCCCAATGTCTCGGCGGTGGTGTGAACCTTGAAGAGTGATGTTGTCAATCAAGGAATAAGCGATGGACGCCGCCCCTTTCAAGTCGGTCGAAATTCCAGTGCAGGCAAGAACTCGACCACCGGTAGATACCAATTCCCCAGCGCGTATTCCCGTGGCAGCATGGTTGACCCAACCACCTTCGCAAGCACTTATTCCAGTGATTGGCTTACCATTTGTGACTGGACCGGGATAGCCTTCGGATGCCAAAACAACCGTCAGCGCACAGGCGTCATGGAATTCAACTGAGAGATTGTGAAGTTCATCATTGGCCGCGGCTGCCAAAAGATTACCAAGGTCACTGGCGATCAAAGGGATAGTGACCTGGCATTCTGGGTCGCCAAATCTGACATTGAACTCAACCACATATGGATCGCCAGAGGAATCTATCATCAAGCCGATGTAAAGCACGCCGCGGTAGGGTGTCTCCAAATGGGAGAGGTAGGAATGCATCGGCTCCACTACTCGCTCAATCACTTTGGTTTGGACCTCTGGAGTGTAAACAGGAGCGGGCGCATATGCCCCCATACCCCCTGTATTGCGGCCTTTATCGCCTTCGAATTCTCGCTTATGATCTTGACTTGGCGGTAAACAAATATAGCCCGAACCATCCATCACCACCAGCAAACTAGCCTCCTCTCCTGCTAGAAACCCCTCAAGTAAGACATGACCATCACTTGAAATTGAATCGGCGATGAAATCCTTGGCCTTGGCCCTATCCGTAGTAACCACGACACCTTTGCCACCGGCGAGAACATCGCGCTTGACCACCCACGGGTCATTAGAAAATTCATCGAGTGCCGCATCGATATCAGATGAATTGTCCAACAGAATGAACGGTGCAGTCGGCACATCGTTTTCAGCCATCACCTGTTTGGCAAAGACCTTGGAACCCTCGAGATGAGCCAATGCTGCAATCGGTCCGAAACAGGGGATGCCAACAAGGGCGAGAGAATCGGCTAATCCAGAGCATAGTGGAGCCTCTGGTCCTGCGACTACCAAATCACAAGCCAATCCACTTGCAAGTGAAATCAACCCCTCTATATCAGCGGCAGAAACATCGT
This sequence comes from Candidatus Thalassarchaeaceae archaeon, assembly GCA_963577015.1. Lineage (GTDB taxonomy): Archaea > Thermoplasmatota > Poseidoniia > Poseidoniales > Poseidoniaceae > MGIIa-K2. The sequence continues at coordinate 2,681 of CAUYXQ010000021.1, read as the reverse complement.
GATTTGTGGCAAAATCAGAGGTGCCAGCATTTCCCGGTGTGCAGTGGATACTGGAAACACTATCCGCTGTAAATAAGCCCTTGCAGATGGCATGTTCTCTACCCCCGCCACCGACAACGAGCACACATCGCTCACTCATATCGCAATCGTGGTGAGTAGACCTCATCATTCTATCGCGACAAATAGTGCTGACAAATGGCGAGATTCTTATGCTGCCAACCAAAGGAGTGAGTATGACCACCCAAGGTAATCCACCCTTCGAGGACTTGGTTTTCATCATGCAGATGATGGTGGTTCTGTGGATTTACCTCCCGGGTTTTTTGGTCAATACCTTTGCTATGATGTGGGGGAAATGGTTTCCAAAGACCGGCTATGGTCCATGGCCGATAGATGGTGGTAGAACACACAAGGATGGCAACCGAATTCTAGGTGATGGAAAAACCTGGAATGGTTTGATTGGTGGGTCGTTTACTTCAGGCATCCTCTGTATGCTGATGGGATTACTTGTAGGGGCATCGAATAGCGCCCCATTCTTCAACCCCATCTATGAAAACGGCTGGTATTTCTTTGCTGGAGGCGCCCTTGGTGCATTTATTCTGGGAACACTTTTGGGCTTCACCTCATTGGTTGGTGATCTTTGTGGTTCGTTCATCAAGCGAAGAAGAGGGATGAAACGCGAGGGTGAGACCTCTTCCAAGGCCCCATTACTCGACACCTTGCCCTTTGCCATCAGCGTATTCGCGTTTGGCTTAATCCTCTTCCCAGGCACCCTTCACAGCGATAGCCAAATCATTCCAGCGATGATTGGTATCGTTGTAATAACCCCCATACTTCACCGTTCTTTCAACCTAATCGGCTATAAATTAGGCTGGAAAGATGTGCCTTATTAATGTGCAAACAAGCGCACCATTGATGTGCTCACTATGGTTCCAAGTAGCATGCGAAGAACTTTCGTCATCATGATGATGGCCCTATTAGTGGCTAGCCCAGCTTTAGCAGATGGTGGAGATGTCGATGATAATACCACATGGTCCGGACAGATTAGTTTGACTGAGAACACAACTATTAGTGGAAATAGTACACTCACCGTAGATGGTGATATTACAACGACCTCCGACCACACCATTACGATTGAATCTGGTTCGACATTGGATTTGAACGGCGCCACCTTACAGGGTCTTGCTACATACAAATTGAAGGTCAACAATAGTGCAACCGTGGTAGTGCCTGTCAGCAGTATGAGCGCATCGGGTAATGTGAAAATAAAGTTCAGCGAAGAGGTTACTAGTTGGGCCAGTCTCAACATTACCATAGACGGTAGTACTGAAATCAACGTCACCGGTATGGAAATAACAGTCGCAGCCAACCTTTCAGGCGATAATATCACCATCGAGTTCGTCCACCCATGGCAGGACATTCACATCTCGGATATCCAACTATCCGACGGCTCAAGCCAATCGATTGTAAGCCCTGAGCAATTATCTGGAGAGGGTATTCAGTTGATCAGTGAATCGGATTCAGCACTTTGGCATCTAATTGTCAAAGGTACATTGATTATTACTAATTCTGAAGTGATAGGGGGAGATATAATCTGTGAGGGTATATGCACCATTAGTGGCTCGACTTTTACCTCAAGCGGACCGATAGAAATTGCCGATTCGGGTTCCTTAAGCCTTACTGATTCAGCATTGACTGGTAGTAGAACCGATGAGGATATCATCGCTCACGATTCGGCAATGATTACTTGGACCAATAGCACAGGCACCGGAGGTGTGGTCGACAATTGGATTCGTCTACTTTCGAGCCGAGAGTTCCTCGTCGACGTGCCCGAGGCTATTGTCACCACAACAGGAATAGGATACTTTGCCAAGAATGCAACTGGCGACCGGCTCGATTGTGGCGTAACCACCCCTGAAGACTGTGATGGCCACATTTCTATTGCCAACTCGAAATTAGAACGTATCGTCGAGTGGCAAAATGGCGGTGGAGTGTATGGTACTGAGCAGGCATCAGCGAACATCTCAGTTGAAACCATCTGGGGTGAATTCTCAACAACTGTAGCACTGATTCCACATGCTAATGAAGTCCAGATCAACATCCCATTGCCTCATGTGACCATCACATCTGTTGAGCCAGCCGAGGATAAAGGGGAAGCAAATTTCAGCCTCGGTGTACAGATTCACGTAGCAAATTCAGGTGCGACTGATGCTGCTGTTCGCATCGAGTGCTTTGTCGATGGTGAATATGCCGATATCGCGCCGTCAACACCAACCATCAGCGTTGCTGCGGGCGGTGCTGCGATGGTGCCGGTAAACTGGCGTAATAGTGTTGGTGAAGATGTAGTGCTGGATTGCAAATTAATCATCCCCAGCCAATTCCATAGTGGAGATTTTGTCGGCACCAATGCCAGCACTAGTTCAACACCAGTAACTTGGGAAGCAGTGGATGATGATGGTTCCAACCTTTTCTATCCAATCTTGATTGCAGTTATTATCGCCATCGGCGGTGGAGTTGTGATAATGCGCAACCGTTCATCGTAATCAGCAAGCGGTTGCCTTTTGATTATTGGAGGTTTCATCATCGGAGTCGTTATCATTCCAACTCAATTCAATCATCGACCTTGAATCTGTGATTATCGAGCCAGTAACCTCATTGGTAATCGTTACCTCAAAGGTATAACA
>CAUYXQ010000020.1:0-11504 GCA_963577015.1 Candidatus Thalassarchaeaceae archaeon | reverse complement strand
GCGCACGACTTCGACCATTCTCAAGGGTATGCTCAAACGTTCTTTATTCGTAGAGGAATCTTATCAAAGAGTCCGGAGGAGGATCAGCGGTGGCGAAGCTGATGCATCTGAGCTCGACGATTTATTCATCGAACCAGTAAGGGATTCCCTCGCAGGTTTTGCCGAGACCTTATTCGCCACTGTCGCTAAATGGTCAGATATTTGGCTAGAAGGCGGGGCCCATTTTGTAACCCAAGCCGATTGTGATAGTGGAATGACGCGTTATAGATTCATCCGCTACCTGGTGGATCGCGGATTACCCGATGATTCCATCGCTAAACTACAATGGATTTGGTTGGCGACAATAGCTATGTCTACCCCTGATAATTCGATAAAGCCAGACCCGCGTTGTCTCGCCCACGGTCGTCCACCAGCATCCAAATCATGGCCAGCAGGAGTGATGACAAAAGGCAAGGTCGAAGTATTGGATAACGATGTAAAGAATATGATTTGTGATGCTGCAAAAAATAGTGCAGAAGATATCAGAGATTTGCTTTCGACTCCGGTCGGCCTCTTGATACGCCGTTTAGGCCGTGCCTCTCATCTGTTGAATCCGGTAATAGATGACCCGACTCCAACCCCGGGACAGGAGGTGTTTACCACACGCGTTGGTATTGAGCCGACAAATAGGGCACCGAGAGGGGGTTCTCGTAGCACACCTGAATTAGAGATTAGAACCATGGAGGATCTTTTTATTCTCCACAAAGGAGTCAGACAAATTCTATCTCGGATGAAGGCCAGAGAAGGTTTGCATCACTACGATGATATGCATGAATTAGCCGAGGACTTATTGTTGACCAGATGCCCAACGATTTGCCGTCGCTGGTATCCAAGAAAAGTAGTTTGGGCTTTGGATGATCTCCCCTCCCAGCCATGGCAAGATGACCACCTAAACCTCGCCCGCCAACATGCTAAAGACCACCCCAAGGTTATGGCAGACCTCGACCGACGCATCGCCATTTTACATGATATTCGCCGCTTATATCGCGCTTTTATCATCGATGAATTCCAAGATACAAATCCTCAGCATCTCCGCTTACTCGCCCGCCTTTGGGGCCGAAGACGCTTGGAGTCAGGTGAGCCCGAACCACCTGCAGGTGATTGGGACCCGACGGTTTGTATCGTTGGCGATATGAAGCAGTCGATTTATCGCTTCCGTCAAGCAGAGGTCAGAGTGATGCGACGCGTGGTGGAAACAGTACGCAGCATCAACCGGCATGAACTCCAATATGAATCAAGACTCGACGGCTTACGCCGTGTTGATGCTGGACGAGACCCTCGGCCAAACGATGGTGGTGAAGGAGATGCTGCGACATTTGTGCAGGCGAGTGTACGCTCATCGAGCAAAGGTTCTGACCATACTTGGATAAGTTTCAGAAAAGGCGATGACGGCAAGGCTCTCAGTGAAGAAGTTGCATTGCGAAGAGCCGAAGGGCATATTGAGATGGCTACCAATCACCGCACACTTTCGGGATTACTAAATCTGATGAACGGGGTTTTCAGTGATGTGTTTTCACCGCAGCACCATCTATTCCCTGGCCCATGGCACGCACGCCATCAAAGATTGAATCCGGGGCGAAAAAGTGAGAAAATCGGACGGCTTGATTGGCTATTGCCATTGAGTGATGGCGATGAGCCGCGGCCAAGTAATCCATTGCACCCCATCAGCCCATTCCTTCACGCAGGTTCGACTGCACGTGAGCGCATCATCGACCTTATGGTTCGAAGAATCGAGGCGATGATCAGACATCGCCCTGCAAGAATACTGGATCAAATTACTGGATCTCATATGGACCTTGGTGATGAATCGGAGGATATCAGACCCAAGGATATCTTGATATTGGTTCATGCAAGAACCTCTATTCCACAAATAATAGCCGCCTTTGAGCAAAGGGGTTTGCCAGTAGCCGCCGATAGACAAGGCGCCCTCTTACACCGCCCAGCGATTCTCGCACTGATGGCAGCATTGCGAGCACTCTCCAATCAAGATGACAAAGCCTCGATTCTCGCACTGGCTCGGAGTACAATAGTTGGACTCGATGACCAAGAGGTGACCGGTCTCATTCAGAGTAAAAGCGATCAGGGCGATTGGTATTCCCATCTGATTGAACAAATCCAAATTACAAACATCAAGTCATTATTGACACAATGCAGAGAACTTTGTAGCGACGGTACACCTTTTACCGCACTTGATGCAATCGTCGATTATTCAGACCTGCTAATAGCCCACTCACGAACTTCAGACCGGCGCGATATCGAAGCGTGGCTGCACATGGTACGTTCGATAGGAGATGAGGTCGGCAATGATTCAGCCCTGATTATGGAGAGGCTGGAAAGATATCACTCGCTTCGCCGAGAAGGCCCTACTGGTAATGAGGGTGCGGTTTCAGATGCAATTAACATAATGACAATCCATGCGGCAAAAGGGCTTGAGGCACCCATTGTTGTGCTCTTCGATCCATTTGCAATCGGCCGCTCAGATGCTCAAATGATGGCACGCGAGAAGGTTTTGGTCACACCGGATTTGGTAGCGGGAAGACTCGACCCCTGGCCGGGAGCAAAAAAACCTGATTCGGGAACCTGGGAATTGGCCCGTTTGATAGAAGACGGTCAGCAAAGAGCTGAGCGGCGACGTCATCTCTACGTAGCTTTGACCAGAGCACGCGACCGACTTATTTTAGCCGGTGGACCTAATGATGCTTCTATCGGAGAAGACGGTCTAATCAGAATCCCAACCCATCAATATCGACGTGATTCTTTGGGTGATATGTTTATTTCAGGATTGGTTGGTATGATTGATTCGCCCAAATTTGAAGATGAAGCACTGATAATCGATTTGGAATCGATGTCGAGAACCCCCATCCCGGATCAGTTTGGACTAGAGGGTATTTCGATATTTCATCACAGCGATTGTTTTGAAGAGATATCAAGGACTTCACCCTTGACCCAAGTTATGAATCGAATCGAGTTATTCAACAAAGTTAGCACTAACGAAAAGACCACTCCGACCCGACGAATAAACCACGCACTCTCCCTTTCAGCACACGGCCTCGACCAATACCAACCACAAACCTATAGTGGATCATTCAACCCTAAACTGTGGCCTAGCCCACAAGAATTCGGCACGGTATATCATCGATTATTTGAAATCGGTTTGGCCAATCCCGCTGATGAAAAAAGTGAGTTAGAATCAACGTGGTTACACAAGAATGAAGACCGATTGAGCGATTTGAAAACCATTACTCAAGTTTTAGACGAGTCAAGCATTATCGGCAACGACCTCAGGAAGAGATGCCGGGAGCGTTTGCTAACCTTGGCACAATCGGCTCGTCAAGGGAAATTAGGATTATTGGCTGCAGGTGCAGTAGTTGATGGGTATTGTGTTGAGGGCTTGAGAACAGAATTACCATTCTATCTAAGGCACGATATCGAGCCGGAAAATTGGTCAAGAAAGATTTGGACTCCATCTGGAGACGTACGCATCGCAGAACTCGGTAAGGTCGAAGTTCGTTTTGAGGGTAGAGCTGATTTGGTTCTCGCGCTAAAGGATGAACAAGAAAAGAAATGGTTACAGGTTGTCGATGCCAAAACCACTGGCTGCCTAGGGGACCAAGAACATAGTGTTCTCGATCAACAGCAACGTGCAGATATTATCGCCGAACATCGCTTGCAACTAGCTCTTTATAGCCATGCGTTGAAGATTGGTGAAATGCAAAAACCAGCGGCCAAGAGAAGAGAGATACTTCCACCTGCAATCCTTTGGGCAGCAACCGGAGAAATGGTGGAGATGAGTCAAAAAGAGTATGACCTGGCAAGTTCGGAATTGATTATCAGAATCGAGGAGTTAGCAAAAGAGTCGGCGGGGGTGAGTAAATCTTAGTAAATCTCTATTCTATCTCCCATCTCGCTATTTGGTTAATCGCCGGCCGGTTTTTCCTGAATAATTGGTACATTTTTCTGTTTCTCTCGCTCGGTTGGGAAGTATTGGAATTGGTATTGCCATTCGAATTCGCCATTGAGACATGGGATAATAAAATCGGTGACATCGTTGTTAATTGTACCGCGTTTTATCTCGGAGTAATGCTACATAATAAAGCGCAATCTGACGGAAATATCATCAAACGTGGTGGCAATTAGAATCTATTATTGCCGCCACAACATCGGAGTCGGCAAGGGTTGAGATATCACCCATTTTCTCAGGCTCACCCTCGGCAACCTTGCGCAATATCCTACGCATAACTTTGCCCGAGCGAGTTTTGGGCAAAGCAGGAATGATGCAGAACCTATCGATCTTAGCATGCGCCCCGATTCGGTTGCGGCATAACTGGTTAAGAGAAAGGTACAATTCTTTTTCATCACTGACTTCCTTAGCAAGTACCAAAAACGCCCTCACGCCTTGTCCTTTGATCTCGTGAGGGAAACCGACTACTCCCGCTTCAGCTACTAGTTCGCTTTCGACTAATATCGCTTCAAATTCAGCGGTCCCCATGCGATGACCGCTGACATTTATGACATCGTCTACCCTTCCGGTTATCCAATAGTATCCATGTTCATCGCGCCTGCAACCATCACCGGTGAAGTAACGATTCTTTATTGAAGAGAAATAGGTTTGTACATAGCGATTATGATCACCATAAATGGTGCGGGTTTGACCCGGCCAAGATTGAGAAATACACAACAATCCCTCTGCCTTACCTTCGAGTAATTCTCCTTCAGCATTGTATAATTCAGGATGAATTCCAGGCAATGGAAGGGTGGCTGAGCCACCAACAACCGGAGTCGCAGGTGCTATTGGCGAGATACAGATGCCACCGGTTTCGGTTTGCCACCATGTGTCGACGATAGTGCATTTTTTCTCGCCGACAACACGGTGGTACCAGTGCCAAGCCTCAGGATTTATCGGTTCACCGACCGTTCCCAAAACACGTAAACTCGATCGGTCATATTTCTGGACATACTCATCTCCTTTTGCCGCTAGTGCGCGAATTGCAGTCGGAGCGGTGTAAAATATTGTAAATCCATGACGTTCAACCATATCCCAATATCTCCCCGCATCGGGATAGAGTGGAGTTGATTCAAACATGAAAGTGGTTGCACCATTGGCCAATGGGCCATAGACGATGTAAGAATGCCCGGTAATCCATCCGACATCTGCTACACATGCGAACACATCATCTTCACGCAAATCGAAAACAGTTCGGTGAGTGAATGCAGTGTAGGTGATATATCCTCCATGGCTGTGAACTTGCCCTTTGGGTTTACCAGTTGAGCCAGAGGTGTAGAGGATGAAAAGCGGATGTTCTGCTGCAAGTATTACCGCCTCGTGCTCATTGCTTTCATTCTCGATTAGTTCGTGCCACCAGAAGTCTCTTTCCTCGTCCCAGTCCACATTGTTTGCAGTGTGCTGATAAACGATTACCGCATCGATTCCGCCGGCGATTTTAATCGCTTCATCGGTGGTTTTCTTTAGTGGAATCGTTCGTCCACCACGCTTTCCTTCATCCATTGTAATGACGACTTTTGAACCTGAATCAACAATTCTATCGGCGACCGATTCAGCCGAAAAGCCACCAAATACCACAGAGTGAATGGCGCCGATGCGCGCACAGGCGAGCATAGCGATTGCTGCCTCGGGGACCATGCCCATGTAGATTATCACCCGGTCTCCTGAGGTAACTCCCCGACTCTCCAAGGCGTTGGAAAAACGACAGACTTGAGCATGTAATTCGCGATATGTGATGCGGCGAACTTCGCCAGGCTCATCCCCTTCCCAGAGGATTGCGACCTTGTCGGGACGAAGTTTGAGATGCTGATCTACACAACTGACAGTTGCGTTTAATCTACCGTCTGAAAACCATTTGAAAGAACCTTGTTCGATTGTATCGAAACCACCTTCTAAACCAATACTCGGTTCGTGTTCCCAGACGATGCTTTTACGGGTAATGTCGAGCCAAAAACCATCTGGGTCTGCAATCGATTGAGCGTGAATGCGCTGCCAATCATCCATGCTTTGAATAATGTTTTCAGAATTCGATTTTACCCATTCTGGTACAGGAATGTGTCCTGACATGCACATCCTATTACGAGACCGCACATGAAATGAACGGCGATATTATTTCATTGAGCGAAAAACCCTTCTTGTGCAGATGATGTGAGATAGATATGGGCGGAGATTCTAAACTCGATGAAGTGCTTTATCCTGAAATTGAAACTCATCAGAGTGGCTTCCTAAAAGTCAGCGAATTACACACCATCGCATGGGAGAGAAGCGGAAATCCCGAAGGACAACCAGTCATCGTAATCCACGGTGGACCTGGCGGGGGTAGTCAACCAGCATATCGAAGATATTTTGACCCAGAGAGTTGGGATATCATTCAATTTGATCAGCGCGGTTGTGGCCAATCAACCCCCCATGCCGAATTGAAGGAGAATAATACCCAAGCCTCAGTTTCCGACATCGAAACTTTACGCCAACATCTCGACATCACAGATTGGCACGTCTTCGGAGGCTCTTGGGGCTCTACTCTCGCATTGATCTATGCCATTGAACACTCATCTAGAGTGAAATGTTTGATCTTACGTGGGATCTTCATGTGCCGGAAAAGTGAGTTACACTGGTTTTACCAAGATGGGGCCAGCCATATATTTCCAGATGCTTTTGAACCTTACCGTGGGCACATTCCCCCTGAAGAACAGCACGATTTGATAACCGCTTATCATCGACGATTAACCAGCGATAATGCTGAGATACGTCGTGCAGCGGCAAAGCAATGGACTCTATGGGAAATGGCTACCAGTTACCTTTTTCCAAAGCAGGATACTATCGAAAAAGCTGACGATCTCGATTTCGCTGTAGCCTTTGCTAGAATAGAATGCCATTATTTCCTCAATGGTATCTTTCTCGAAGAGGGATATATCCTCAATAATGTAACACAAATATCCCATATCCCCTGTGTGATTGTCCAGGGTCGTTACGATGTGGTTTGTCCAGCGCGTAGTGCGTGGGAGTTGCATCAGGCCCTGCCGCTAAGTAAATTGAGAATCGTCGCAGATGCTGGTCATTCTATGGGCGAGGTCGGTATCGCAAGAGAGTTGATTCTGGCAACAGACGAAGCTCGCCAACATTCTGGCTAAACACGATTCGTCTACTCTTTCGGGCGTCGGCTTGATATGCAGGGCCATTGTCGCAAAGCATGGAGGCTATGCCTCCGGTGAAGAAGATGTCAGAAGAAGGCACCGTGACTCCCGAAGTCAAACTCAGAGATGTGGAGAATCGTCTCGATGACGAAACCGACCGCTTGCGTAAGCTCTACGCAGCCTATGAATCTCAGGAAAAAGAACTGATTGATATCAAGGCTGAAATCGAGGTTTTGGAAAAGGAAATCGTCGAGAGAGAAATTGAGAAAGAGGGGTTAGAAGGCCTGCTTTCACAAAAGGATAACCGAATCAGAGACCTTGAATTGAGAGATGCTAAGGTCAGCAAGCAAATCGAACATCTCGAGCCTGAACTCCATAAAATGGAAGAGAAGTACTCCCGTGAAAAAGATAGATTGGGTAAGGTATTCTCCATCGCTGAAGAACTCGACAACGACTTGCGATTAGCGGTCGTCGAATTATCTACTCGTGATGAGTGGTACGTTGAGCATATGTCACTATTCGAGGAATTGAATAAGGCGATTCAGAATCGCTACGAAATGATTGAAGACGCAATCGAGACCGAACGTCAAAGCCAACACATGCAACGTGCGATCACCGACCGCATGGACGAGGTTATCGAATCCAGAGCAGCAGAAATGACACTCGAAGAGGCCGAAACCAGAATTGAATCCGATAAGGAAACATTGGAACCTACACCTGAGGAAGAGCCGGCTGAAGAGACAACTAAAAAGCCAACTGCTCCCAAGAAAAATAAAACTAAAAAAGACCCTGTCGCTGTTACCGCGGTCGATGACGATGAAGAATGGAATTGGTCGGACAGCGTTCTCGATGGAGTGATTGAAAAGTATGGAATCTCAGATCGTGACACTTTCATCGAATTCGCAAAGGCATACGATAAGGACGGAAATCATTACCTAAAGGGTAGTGAACTTGGAGCGGCAGCGGTTGACTGGGTCAAAGAACACCCCGTGGAATCAAATTCTTCAGATTCAGAATGGGCTGATGAGACCGATCCTTGGGCAGAGAAGTGAGGGCGATTTGAATGGGTCTTCTGGCCCGCGGCGGTCATGCACCAGTATTGATTCCTGCAGTGATTGGTTTTTCTTTCATCACCATCGGTAGCGTAGTAGATCCTCTAATGGGTTTAGCACCCGGATGCGGTATTTTCCTGCTGATGATTTCAGCGTTTTTCGCTAATTTCTGGCGAGACCCAGACCGACCTATCCCTCGTGATGAAGGGGTTATCGTGTCATCTGCCGATGGTTATGTGATGTTCGCTCGGCGTGAAAAGGCGACTGGAAGGAGGCCTTCTGCCACTGAGACTGAAAATACTCAAAACGATGAATATACAGGGGATTGGTACCCTGAATCGTGCGATGAACCTCTGTCGTTTACAACCGAACAACGTTTTGAAGCAGTGGTAAAAGGCGAAGAATCTGAAAGTGACGTATGGCGAGTTGCAGTCTTCATGTCGCCGCTCGATGTCCATGTGAACCGGGCGCCGATTGCTGGAACTCTCACCCAGATGGAACATCGAGTCGGCAAGGGTCGCAAACGCGGCCCATTCATTGCTGCATATCGCAAAGAGAGTGAATATAACGAACGGGTTCGTTCACTCTTTGTAGATAATGCGGGTCTGGTCGTCGAGGTTACACAGATTTCTGGAGCCTTAGCACGTACGATTATTCCATGGGTAAGCGAAGGTAGTGAATTGAGGCGGGGTCAACGTTTCGGTATGATTCGCCTCGGTAGCCGGGTCGATATTAGGGTACCAGCATCACGATTCACGGTTGAAGTGACCTCTGCTGAAGATGGAGACCCAACGTATCCAAAGGGTGAATTTGTCAAAGCAGGGTCATCGATTCTCTTCAAACCGATCTGAATTGATGGTGCGACTAGTTGAAACATAAGACGCCCGAGCACAGCATATGGCAGGAAGGGGTTTGACAATGGTTCCCGGTGACGGGGAGCGCCCAGCTCGCATTCACGATCTGGTCAAGGCACCAGCAAATACCCCGTGGGCAAAAGAGAAGCAGCAATCTTGGGATGCTCGCGAATTAGCCACCACTTATTACACTCCTGAAACTCTCGCAGATGGAACGCCAACCAGTGCGGTAACCGTCATATTGCGAACCAAAGGTTGTCATTGGTGGTGGTCCAGTGGCTGTACTTTTTGTGGATATTTCAACGATACACGTGATGATGTAACCAGTGAAGATCTGCATGCACAGTGGGCACAAGCAAAAGAGAAATTCTCTGATTTTGCCGAGCACGGAATGGTCAAGGTTTACACATCTGGTAGTTTACTTGAGGATAGGGAGATACCGGTTGATTTCCAAAAAACCGTTCTCCAAGAATGTCATGAATTAGGCAAGGAGTTGATTGTTGAGAGTCGTACCGAGCAATTGACCAAAGAGAAATTAGCCTGGGCAGTAGCGATAAATCCCAAATTTTCAGTGGCGATTGGTCTTGAAGCATATGATGACGAGGTCTTGCGTTTTCATGTCAATAAGGGCTTTTCAATTGCTTCTTGGGACCGAGCGGTTGAAAATTTGGTAGAATTCGGATTGCGAGTCAAAACCTATCTGATGTTCAAACCCCCTTTTATGAGCGAAGGTGATTCTCTCTACCATGCGGTCAAGTGGATAAAGGATGTCGCTTCTCGTAGTGATGAAATTTCGGTTAATCCGATGAATATTCAGCGCGGAACAATGATCGATAGATTGTATCGGGCAGACGATTACCGCCCTCCGTGGTTGTGGTCCTTGGTCGAACTCATCGAGCGGGTTAACCCAGTAATTCATCCCGATGGAGGTGTTAATGGTGATGCGGATCAAATCTGTCGTTTGATAATTCATCCAACCGCCGGCGGTAAGATCAGAGGCGCACATAATTGCGGTTCATGCGATAGGGAAATAGTGGCAGCGATCGAGCGTTATTCAGTCAGCGGCGACATTGAGGAATTCGTCGGCCTCGACTGTGCTTGTCGAAATATATGGCGAACCGAAATCGAACTAGATAGATCAATACCGATTCCATTGGGTATCGGTTTACGCCGTCGCGGAGATGGCGTTCAAAATCTTCGTTCTTTGTAATCAATTACCAGACTTTGCAATTCTAGTGGTCAATGTTTATGACCGCGGTGACAGTGCAATAGATGACCCCTAAGGGGTCAAGGTGAAATCAATGTCTGGAAATGCACTATTGCCCGATGTGAGTGAAGGGGTTGCTGAACCAGCCGCTTCAAAAGTTATTATTGCTATCTCTGTGGTCGGATTAATCGGTCTACTTGGAATGTTCAGCACCATTTTTGGCTGGGATAGTCTACCGGTATTCAGCGATATTGCGCCGATGCTAGACTCTCTTGGCGGTTCTGGAATCTGGTATTACCTGATTGGAATCATGATTATGGTTGGAATGATTATCGCCAATATGATTGGAGAGATTATCTCGGATTAAGGGAGAGGATTTTGAATGATAACAGTGATTTTTGCAGCGGTATTATTGGTAGTATTTCTCGGTGGATTAACTCATTATCTCCAGCGTGGATTGGGAGATATGAGTGCAGCACTCAAACAATTAGGCATGTTCATGTTAACCAAAGCCCCAGCTGGTATCATCGATTTATTCAAGGACGATGATGGTAATGGGGCAAAAACTTGGATTCAATTCGGTTGTTTCTGGTTTGTTCTTTCAGCAATCGGCGGCTTCCTTGGCGCATGGCACGAGTATGATGCAAAAGCCTTGGATTCGCTTGCAAGCATCGGTTGGTCTTGGGAAAATGGTGATGCGATGACTTTGTTCAACCTCACCACACTTAGCGCAGCGATTTTCAGCATCTTGCTCGGCGGTGCTCTAATCGCACACAGCCGCGCAAACGGTGGTCACCTGGCTAGTGAAGCCAATGCGTCTCTGATGGCTTTCGGCTGGTTTAACATTACTTTACTCAGTCTTGTTTTACCTATCTTCATCGAGATGGGCGATTTCCATTATAGCCTGATTGGAATGGTATATGCGGCGATGGTCGGCTCGATGTTAGTCAATGTCCTGCTCACCAATGCTCAAAGTGATTCACCAACCGGCGTCAGTAGTTGGTTCTTGATAATGGGACTTGCAGCAATGATCTATGGTCTCGCAATCGACGCACTAGGTGAAATAACCAAGCAGACAACCGTCGTGTGGATGGCAGATGCAATCGTAAGAGGATGGGTACCGCTTGCACTGATGTTCTCGGTTGGTTATCACGTGATTCCCCGGGTTACTGGCCATCCAATCTGGAGTGGAAGTCTTACCAAAGCCAGTATGTT
>CAUYXQ010000019.1:0-11617 GCA_963577015.1 Candidatus Thalassarchaeaceae archaeon | reverse complement strand
CCTTTTGATCTATCGAAGGCGCTTGAAGGGGCTGCGGTAGAAAGGTTATCTCCTGATGTTGCTCGTTTTAGGATACATAGCGACTACTCCCCCTCTCCAGATCAAGATTCTTCAATTGAAGAATTAATACTTCAATTGGAAAGTGGCCAAGAAAGGTGTGTGTTGTTGGGCATCACGGGTTCCGGTAAAACTTTCACCATGGCGAACTTGATTGAGCGATTGAATATTCCAACTTTAATAATGAGCCATAACAAGACCCTTGCTAGGCAGCTCTACCACGAAATGGCTGGACTTTTTCCCCAAAATGCGGTCGAATATTTTGTTAGCCATTATGATTATTATCAGCCCGAAGCATATCTGCCAAAGCGCGACCTCTATATCGACAAGGAATTAGCTATCAATGAGCGTGTAGAGCAGGAGAGATTTGCTGCAGTCGCTTCATTGGTCACTCGACCAGATTGCATCGTCGTCTCTTCTGTCTCGTGTATTTACGGACTAAATGCACCTGAGACATTCCTTCAACATCATTGCCGGATTCACACGCTCCAGGAAATCGAGCCGCAAGAATTGGTTAAAGAATTAATTTCGCTCCGCTATCGTAGAACAACTAGTGATTTGAATAGAGGAGACATTCGTCTTCGAGGAGAGGTCCTAGACATCTGGATGCCGAGCAGAGATGATCCACTACGAATTAAATTCGGATTCGATGGAGTGGTTAGTATCCATGTTTGTGACCCGGTTACTTGGGAAACCCTAGATGTTCTCGAGGAAGCATGGATACACCCAAAAGAATTCTTCATGACCAGCCCTGAACGCCATGAACAGGCATTACAAGATATCGAAGATGAATTAGACGGTCAAATCGCCCAATTCAAGGCTGAGGGTAAGGAGTTGGAAGCTCATCGATTAGAGCAAAAAACCCGCTATGATCTCGAAATGCTTAGAGAAGTGGGGCATTGCACAGCTGTGGAAAATTATTCAATGCATTTTGATGGAAGGCAGAATGGTGAGAGGCCCTATTGCCTACTCGACTTCTTCGCTGCAAGTGCAAAGCAATTTCATGGCAACCCCGAGAAATATTTGGTAATAATGGATGAATCTCATGTGACTTTACCCCAGGTGGGAGGGATGTATCCCGGTGATAAAAGTCGAAAGGATAACCTGATTACCCACGGTTTTAGACTCCCATCAGCAGCGGATAATAGGCCGCTATTAATCAAAGAATTCCAAAAATTAGTACCGCGTTTACTCTATGTATCCGCCACCCCTGGTGAAAGGGAATTAAGGCACCTTTGTGAAGTGACTAAGCAACCAATTCCAATAGGATTGCAGCACCATAAGGGAGGAGGGGGGGTCACTGAGCCTGAATTAACCAAAAAGTCACCAGATGCTGAAAGCATGTACGATATGCTTTCTTCAATCAAACACATCGCTCGTATGGAAATTAGACCGACTGGCCTTCTCGATCCATCTATCGACGTACGCCCAACCGAAGGGCAGATCGCCGATCTTCTATCAGAAATCAATTTGCGTATTAAGAGAGACGAGAGAACCCTAGTCACTGTTTTGACGATTAGATTCGCTGAGGAAGTAGCTGAGTACCTAAATAAAATGGGGGTTAAGGCGCATCACTTACACTCGGGCATAGATACGATTGAAAGAACGGAGATTATCAACGCATTAAGGATTGGACATATCGACGTCATTGTCGGGATTAATCTACTGCGCGAAGGATTAGACATTCCCGAAGTGGGATTGGTGGCGATTTTCGATGCCGATAAAGAGGGTTTTCTGCGAAATGAACGCAGTTTATTGCAAACGATAGGCAGAGCTTCTCGCAATGAAAACGGCAGTGTGATCCTCTATTCAAATAACATGGGAAAGGCGATGACTGCAGCGATTAGGCAAACACTTGACCGACGGAAAATGCAAGAGGCATACAATCTCGAACATGGAATTATTCCCAAAACCATACTCAAGGCCAAACCAACGATGGGTGCTGACCCATTAGAAACCCTCGCCGGAAGTTCTGGTGGTAGGAGATTGGTTGCGGCAAGAGGTGGTAGAAATGATGGTACGATATCGTCTAATTTGTCATTAGGTGCTGGAAAGTGGGCCCGTACGGAAAACGTGGTTTCCAATATTGGCCAGCCAATTGAGGAATCAATTTTATCAATTGGAGAATTAGAGAAGGAAATGAAGCGTGCAGCTATGGATTTAGACTTTGAAAGAGCAGCGATGTTCAGAGACCGCATCTTTCAAATGAATCTAGATCAACCAACGGGGGATTGATGTGGAAGGCACTTCTCGCCAGCATATGGCGATAGACCCCCAGGACTTTGACAAGCCAGTTGAAGACTATTCCTTCGATTCGACAATCACTACGCGAAACCTGATTGATCAGATGTCTAAAGCAGGCGGTTTTACAGCAACAAAACTCGCATATGCTCGTGATATTCTTAACGATATGAAACTTCAAATCGATGGTTTGGAGGCTGATAGGTCTAAGATTTTGAATTGGCTTTCATTCCCTGCTTGCCTATTCGCAACCGGCACCCGCGGATTCTTTGTCGAGGCGATTAAAAAACAGATGTTCAACGTTGTTTCAACTACTTGTGGAATGCTTGATCATGATATTGCACGCTCATATGACAATTATTATCACGGTACATTTGAGTTGGACGATATCGAACTTGGTAAAGTGGAATTGATGCGCCTAGGTAATGTGATTGTGCCCAATTCGAGTTATGGCGAAATCATTGAGAAGATGGTAATGCCAGCACTTGAGCAGATTCGTAATGATAGAATGAAAAATAGTGGGAAAACCGGAGCAGACCTATGGCTTGGATTCGGCAGTTGCCATTTAATTTGGGAATTGGGAGATAGAATTGGCAAAGAGGGTTCGATGATATATTGGTTGGCGAAGCACCGTATCCCCTGCGTTATTCCAGGGATTACCGACGGCAGCATAGGTGCTCAACTTTTCATGTTCCGCCAAAAGTATCGAGACTTCCATCTCGATACACTAGCCGATGAACAAGTACTCAGTGATTTGACTTGGGATGTTGAACATTCAAACGCCCTGATGGTAGGTGGTGGGATCTCTAAGCACCATGTGATTTGGTGGAATCAATACCGAGGAGGTTTGGACAGTGCCGTGTACATCACCACCGCTCCTGAACATGATGGCTCTCTATCAGGCGCTAGATTGAAAGAAGCGATTTCATGGGGGAAAATGCGCCCTGAAGCACCACACATTTGTGTTGAAGGTGATGCAAGTGTGCTGTTACCATTATTGGGTGCTGATTTATTCCAGGATTGATTATTCGTCGTCGAATACTTCGATTTCTACCATCCTAGTGATGAATTCTGTAAACTTGGAGCGAAATCTCGTTGCTCGAACGATATGGTTGTCTACCCAGTGATAATTACCACCACGTGGCTTATTGTAAAGCACTCCGTGATATTTGAATCCCATTTCATCTAACCATTTCTCTGTAACGGTAGCATGTTCAGACAATCGGCTGGTAAAGAAAGTAATCACATTTCCTTGCTTGTACCACGAATTGATTATTTCAACCACATCATCAAAAACTTCCGCTGTTGCCATTCTCCAAGATTCCTCATTCGGGATATCTTCACATATTGTTCCATCTATATCAATCATGTAATTCTTGCAATCCTCTGGCAGGACTGGACTCATTTGCATTCCACGGTTATCGCATGCCCCTAACAACTCGACCATGCACTCGACGCGGATACTATGGTTAATCAGGTTGACGATACTCAATTATTCCAGCAATAAGTGTCATCAGTGCCGTTCGTAGAGGAGTCAATGGCCTCCACCCTTCACCATCAATCTCATTCAATAAGCTGTGAGTTGCATCTAATTTAGGCCGAGTTGCTGATTCCTCCGTTATCGGTATGGCATCCATTCCTGAAATAGGTTTATGAGAAAGTATTTGAGGAGTGAAATTACCACTTTGACCCATTACTGTACGTTGCCATAGATTTGAAAATTCAGAAAAAGTATCGATCTCTTTCCAAGATCTTCTCCCACACAATTCAATGGCATCACACAACTTCTTTGCTCGGCAAATACGAGCAATTGCTGACGCAGCATCAGCTTCCGCTAACCACCAATTGACATTATCAGAGAAAGTGGATTCACCTTGTGCCCATGCGAGAAATGGCTGTGCTGACCATTTATTATCCGGCCGAGAGGGGATTAAATCACTGATTATTAGATCAACGCCGATGACAATATCTGCATCACTATTATCAAATGAAATTGAAAATGCGTTTCCACTGTCGAGCAATTTGGCCTCGGAATGAGTTAGGAGAACCGAATTGATTTGCTGATGATGTGGTTGATTATCACAGATAACCGAAGTGCCAAGACTGAGGAGACGGGTTATCAATGATTCAGAGAGTGAGCAACTCGCCCCTTTCACCTGCACTGTCATTTTGACTACCCCTGCCAAGGGAACCAATAGGGCTGTATTCTTGAGAGTATCCCCCTCCTTATAGTGATATTTCAATACAATAATTGAATTATTAATTAGAATATTCAAGTAATTATGATTGCCCATTACTCCAATTAGATATATTATTGATATTGTGATAAGAAGTGCATTCATAACTTTCTCTCATATTGAATAAGTGAAGATTATTGAAAGTTACTCTAATTGAATATATGATTAGGAGAGGTGATTAAAAATGAAAACATTTCATGATTTCAATTAGACCTAATGAACATTATACGACAAAACCAATTGGAAAACTATTCAATATATGCAAATAGTATAAAGAGTTCCAAGCACACCACAGTAATAATCCGCTATGGATAGGAGATGGGAAAAATGGGAAACAGCAAATATGACATCCAGGAGTTAATCCAAAGAGATGTTTACGTGAAAGATAAGAAAGTAGGAGTGATAGTTGGTGAGAGGCACCACCCAAATGAATCAAGGGTACAATCCTTACGCATTATGGTCGAACCAGATATCGCAGAAGAATTTATGAGAAAGCCAGCAGAGATTGCCCCGCTTTCAAAGGAATTAGTTCACAGCATTAGAACAGATGGCGCAGTCAAATTGAGCAAATCGATGCGAGAACTTCAGCGCCGCTGGAGAAATACCGTTAGGATCGATGAAAAATTGTACGCCCCAGACGAGATGTTAGACAGAGCAGTCCTCGATAATTCAGGCCTTGAAATTGGAATCATCACAGGTTTACTCAAAGTAAAAAGAACCTTTAGAGCAGTGCGGGTAAAGACAAGATTCAGCATCCAAAGTCAATACGGCGTCGAGAATATGATTAATGTACCAATTACAGCATTCTCCAAAACCCGTGAGAGATTGGATGAAGTTGTTCTCAACCGCGACTTCGACAGGGTCCAAACACTGCCCTCGTATATTCAAGCCAATGCTGAAGATTCACCCTTTGGCGAAGAAGAGTGACTCACCGTCGCATTTATGACGAGACGGCAGGTCGCCCGCTCATCCTTGCGCGGGTAGCTTAGTCGGCTGGAGCACCCGGCTGATAACCGGGAGGTCGCAGGTTCAAGTCCTGCCTCGCGCACTTTGCGATTGACTGAGAGGCTGTTGCAAGACCGAATCACGAGAGGTTATTTTCAGACTTCGTTTTTTCTTGAATAATTGTCCGATTCCTATCACCATGAATAACCACCTCTGAATTTAATAAATGCAAATACTACAATATTGATTCGCGACACAAAAACAATGTATCAACCACTCGAGCGGCGAATCAATGGTAGTGGTCTCTGGTAGTAACTCACGGGAGTTAGCCCAAGAGTTGGCCAAGCAATTAAATTGGGATTTACACGATTTAGAGGCACGGAGATTTCCTGATTCCGAAGGATATTTCCGGATCCCCGAAGAAGCGATAGAAGGTGTTCGCAAAGAACCGGTGGTCTTGGTTTCAAGCACGTTTCCCGATTCCGGTATTGTCGAGACTATGCTCTTGCTCGAAGCGATTAGTGATGTGAGGAATGGTAATCTTGAGAATATTCGCCAGATAAATCCTCAACGCCTTGAACCAGTAGGACCTGGCATCATCTTAGCCATCCCTTACTTTGGTTATTCACGGCAAGATAAACGATTCAAACCTGGAGAAGCGATTAGTGCACAAGCGATTGCCCGCTTACTTGCGAGTAGATGTGATGGTTTGGTCGTGCTTGACTTGCATGCCCCGGAGGTACTTCAAGAATTATCAATTCCAGTGTCGTTCGCCTCGGCAATGCCGGAAATGGCCACACACCTCACTCTCAATGTCAAACCAGACTTCATCCTATCCCCTGATAAGGGAGCTATCGAAAGAGCATCTGCTGTCGCTAAAGAGATGGGATGTGAATTTTCCTATCTCGAGAAAACCCGCATCGATGCCCATACGATTATTCACAAAGCCAAGGATTTGAATGTAGATGGAAAAATTGTCGCCATTGTCGACGATATGATTGCCACCGGCGGCACCATCTGTAGATCGTCGGAAGCGCTCAGAGAACAAGGAGCGATTGAAGTCCACGCCGCTTGTACCCATGGTCTTTTCACCGGTGGTGCAATTTCCCGCTTAATGCGTTACGTAGACGGTGTTCATGCAACATCTTCACTGCCCAACCCCCGTTCTGTAATCTCTGGGGGACCGGCATTAGCCCGAGGAGTGAGTGAAATACTTGCTCACTTGTCCGACTAAGGCAATACGTGGGGTTTATACTCGCGTCGCTGTCCGCAGCGATTGCTAACACGAGAGCATGGAGTGAGTTCAATGAGTGTACACGTAAAATGGGAAACACCTAACGAAGTGGCTGAAAAAATCTATGAGATGATTCAAGCCAACACAAATGGAAGAATGAAAAAGGGTAGTAATGAGGTCACCAAAGCCGCTGAGCGAGGCAATGCTGCATTTATCATTATGGCCGAGGATGTTAATCCAAGCGAGCTACTAGCCCACATCCCCTTGATTTGTGGTGAAAAGAAAATCCCCTTCGGATATGTCCCTAGCCAAGAATTCCTTGCTAAGGAATGTGGCATGCCCAACGGCACAAGAACCGCCTCTGTAGCAATCCTAGAAATATCCAAGAGCGCACAGGAAAAATTCAACGAAGTTGTTGAATTGGTCAACAACCTTTCCGAGTGAGTAGAACCCCCTGGAGATGAAGATAATGGGAGAAGAACTCGGTGGATGGTCCTCTGAAGTGGTCGAAATCGTCGGACGCACAGGAATGACTGGTGAAGCTACACAGGTCAAGGTCCGTGTTAATGAAGCATCTAACCCTCGTGACGTTGGCCGTATTATCACAAGAAATGTGATTGGCCCAGTAAGGATTGGCGACATTTTGATGCTAAGAGATACCGGTCGTGAAGCCAGAAAATTGAACACTAGGTGATACAATGCCAGAACGAAGGATTTGCAGCTTCTCGGGAGAGGAGATCGAGCCGGGTACTGGACTAATGTATGTCAAGCGAGATGGATCTATTATGTGGTTTAAGAATAGTAAAACTCGTAAAAACGCTGTCAAACTAAAGCGTAATGCGCGCAGAGTCAAGTGGACTCGCCATTACGTCAAGGGCGGCATCTAGTGAATCCACCCTTAATCGATAAGCGGCGCGCTTACATACGGCTTGTCTGTCGGTCCTTCCAGTGAGTATCATGGAAACGACATACATCATGGTGAAGCCTGACGGAGTACAGAGGGGTTTGGTCGGTGAAATCATCGGCCGATTTGAAAGAAAGGGTCTGCAATTAGTCGCCCTTAAGCAATTAATCCCCAGTGAGCAAATCGCAAAAACCCATTATGCGGTTCACGCTGAACGACCGTTTTTCCCAGGCCTGATGAAATTTATCACTAGTGGTCCGGTGGTTTGCATGGCTTGGCGAGGAAAAGATGCGATATCTGTCGCAAGACTTCTAATCGGTCCGACCAATGGTCGAGAGGCCGCTCCAGGAACCATTCGTGGTGACTTTGGTATGGATATGGGTTTCAATATGATTCACGGATCTGATGCTGTTGAGACCGCTAAATTCGAATTGGAGTTATGGTTCCCCGAGGGATTAAACACTTGGAATCAAGATAGTCAAAATTGGGTATACGAGTAATCGTACCCCAATTGAAAAAATTAAAAAACCAATTGGGGGATTGCTGTGGAAAACGACGGCTCATCACAAGATGAGGAGTCAACTGACAACAATCCTCGTGGCTGGATGAGACAACCTATTGTCTCTATTCTTGGCCATGTTGATCACGGTAAAACCAGTATCCTCGATTATATCCGTAGTCTTGGAGTAGAGCGACAAGCGAGTGTAATGGATAGAGAAGCCGGTGGAATTACCCAGCATATAGGTGCGACAGAGGTTCCTGCCGAAGTTCTCAACAATACCTGTGCTGAATTGCTAGATGGTAAGGAATTCAAATCACCTGGCCTCCTTTTCATCGACACCCCTGGCCACCAATCATTTACCAGTTTACGGAGTCGAGGGGGAACTCTTGCCGACATAGCGATTCTAGTGGTTGATGTAATAGAAGGTTTAAAACCGCAAACGATAGAGAGTTTGAGAATACTAAAGGATTCAAAAACCCCCTTTCTAATCGCAGCTAATAAAATCGACAGAATCAGCGGCTGGCATTGTGAACGTGGAAGGGGCTTTATCGCAGCATGGCAAGCACAACGTAGCGACATACACGATTTGTTTGAAGAAAGATATTGGAAATTAGTTGGACAATTTAGTGAATACGGCTTTAATGTCGAGCGTTATGATTTGATTTCAGATTTCACTCAATCTGTGGCAATGGTGCCCTGCTCTGCCAAAGATGGAGAAGGGCTCCAAGACCTTCTCGCAATCGCAGTTGGCCTCGCTGAACGCTTTCTTGAGGAAAGACTCATAGATACCCTCGGCGCTGCTGAAGCGACTGTTTTAGAGATGAAAGATGAGAGAGGATTAGGCAAAACAATCGATATCATTCTCAATCGAGGAGAATTAAACGTCGGTGATAAGATTACTCTTGTCAGCGCAAGTGGCCCTTTTACAACACATATCAAGGGCATGTTTAGAGCCAAGGGGATGTCTGAAATGCGAGATGCTGGTGATAGGTGGGAGAGTTGTGACCACGCTATCGCTGCATGTGGTTTGAAAATCACAGCTCCTGGACTTGAAGACGTATTGGCTGGAACCACACTACGTCAGACAAGAACCGCAGATGAACTTGCAATTGCAGAACAATTGGCATACAAAGAGGCTCGAATAACCGTAGAGTTAGCCGAAGAAGGGGTGTTGATCAAAGCGGACACAATAGGTGGCCTCGAAGCACTGGCATTCGAATTGAATAAGATGGAAGTGCCAATTCGCTTGGCATCTATCGGCTCAGTGAACAAAAAAGATATCCTCAATGCTGAGGCTGCAAAAGATCCTTTGCACCGAGTTATTCTTGGCTTTGCAATCACTCCTAACTCGGAAGTAGCACCACGTTTAGAAAATAATGAAACCGATGCTAAATTCATAGGCAACGACATTATCTATCGGATTCTTGAGCGCTTTGAGGAGTGGAGTGAAGAAACAAAACGAGCATTAGATGAAGCCCATAGGGAAAATTTAGTCTATCCTGCGCGCTTGCTATACCTGAAAGATCATACCTTCCGGAATCGAAATCCAGCGATTGTTGGCATGCGAATTCTTGGCGGCAGAGTCCATCTTGGCCAACGCATTATGAAATTGGACGGTAGTGCGGTTGGGCAGATCAAAAGCATGCGCAGCACAGATGGCTTGGAACTGAAAAAAGCAACTCAAGGAGAAGAGGTGGCTATGGCTATTTCAGGGCCAACCGTTGGCCGGCATATCGATGAATTGGATGAGTTTTTGGTCGACATTCCTTCATCGCATGCCAAGAGATTAAGGTCGGTGGAGTTGAATCTAGTAGAAGAGGAGATTCTTGAAGAAATTACCCGCATTCACCGCCAAAATGACCACTTCTGGGGTCGATGAATATTCGATTCCACTTATGAATAACGAAGTTATCTCACCATAGATTGAAGTATCGAATACCACGGTTGTGGTAGTATTGGGGATATGATATGAGTAGTGAGTTTGCTGCAGGTGCTGCCGGAGGAGATGCGCGAACCAAAGACCTGATTGCAACAGTTGCAGCAATTGCTAATGGATTGATGTCTGAAGTTGCCAAAGTAATTATTGGAAAACAGAACAAT
Organism: Candidatus Thalassarchaeaceae archaeon; assembly: GCA_963577015.1. Taxonomy (GTDB): domain Archaea; phylum Thermoplasmatota; class Poseidoniia; order Poseidoniales; family Poseidoniaceae; genus MGIIa-K2. The sequence goes on along the minus strand of CAUYXQ010000019.1, from coordinate 1,397 downwards.
CTTCGCTTGGTAATGGTCTCGGTATTATCAAATGGAAATATCTTGCTTGAGGATTTCCCCGGTCTTGGCAAAACAATGTTATCGAATACATTCGCCAGAGCCTTGGGTTGTAAATTCAAGCGTGTACAATTCACTCCAGACTTATTGCCTTCCGATATTATGGGCACTTATATGTTTGATCAAAAAACCGGCGAATTCAAACTCCGAGCCGGACCATTATTCTCAAACATCGTGCTCGCTGATGAGATTAACCGAGCCCCGCCTAAGACCCAAGCAGCACTGCTTGAAGCGATGGAGGAGAAGCAGGTTACAATCGAAGGTATCACTCATAAATTACCTGCGCCATTCGTAGTTTTGGCAACACAGAATCCAATCGAACAAGAGGGAACTTATCCCTTGCCTGAAGCACAAATGGACCGTTTCCTGATGAAGATGAGTATGGGTTATCCCGACCGAGCTGAGGAAAAGGCGATTTTAGCGCGCAGAAAACTTAGAGGAAAAGATGACCACGATGTTGAACAGATCACTTCACCAAAGAAGGTGGTAGCAATGCAGAAAGCACTTGAGACCGTACATATCGACCCCGCAATTCTGTCATATATCGTTGAAGTTGTGCAAAGGACCCGCGAAGATCACAGGGTTGTAAACGGTGCTTCCCCACGTGCATGTCAGAATTTATTCAAGGCGGGTCGTGCTTGTGCTGCTATCGACGGCAGAGATTATGTCATCCCTGATGACGTCAAGAATATCGCTCTACAAATCGTCAGTCACAGAATTGTAATGAAACCTGAAGCAAAGATTCGCGGTATTACCGGAATGCATATCGTTAGAAAAATCCTCTCCGAGGTTCCAGTTCCGGTTATTCAAGCTGGCTGAAAAGGAGCATTGGGACACCAAACTTGACAATGGTTGACCTCTCCGCTCGATTATTATTCGGGTGAAATTATGAATCCGTACAAGATGGTAGTCGCAGTCGCCAATCAAAAAGGTGGCTGTGCAAAAACCACCACGGCCGTAAATCTCGCTGCAGCTCTTGCCAAAGGCTCAAGGAAACACAATGTTCCCCCAGCAAAAGTATTGTTGATTGATTTAGACCCGCAGGGCAATTGTGCTACCTCGTTTGGGGTGGAGAAAAAACAGATCAAGAAAACCGCTTATGACCTATTGACCAATGATTTGGGTGAGGATCTGAACCTGGTGGAAGAATACCTCATCCCCCCTGATGAAATATCCAAAGCAATGCGTAAACAATGGGCGCGAAGAATGGGTCATGAAAGAGTTCCCGAAGACCTCTCTGCCGACAACCTGTGGCTCCTTCCCAGCAATATCCATCTCTCAGGTGCAGAGATTGAACTCTCGCATAAAATAGGGCGAGAAACCAGACTTAAAGAGGCACT
>CAUYXQ010000018.1:0-12225 GCA_963577015.1 Candidatus Thalassarchaeaceae archaeon | reverse complement strand
TCTTTTGAGAATGTGAATTCCTGTAGGGATATATTGTCGAAACCAATTCCTCTCAACCCGTTATTCTGACCATTTTTACCGTCATCATTGGATTGGAATTGGAAGTTAATATCTACAACTGAATCCTCAAGGCTCAAACATTCATAATCCCATTCATTGGAGATTGCATTTGTTCGATTATAGACATATATGTGAGTTAAATCGATACTACGGCTCATCACCAGCCCATCGCTATTAAAGAAAACAGCAAAATTACCTCGGCCACCATTGATATTCCTTTGGTCGCCAATCAATTCTATTTCAGCCTGATCGATAGATTCAGAAGAGTTTACGAAACCATCGCCATCATCATCATTTCTACAGGTTCCATCATTATTGTAATCAACCCATTGTCCAACCAATTGGCCTTCGTAATTATTGCTGGCCTCTATCCACTCTAAAGTAATAGCAGAATAATCGCCAGGGGTGTAAAGATTACCATCCGAATCCCATTGATAATAGGTATCAGCATAATATTCGAAATTCAAAGCTACGAAATCACCCGACATGGAAGTCAAGTCGATATCAGGGATGGTAAAGGACTCGTTTTCCCAAACATCACCATAGCCATTGCTAGCCGTATCACAGGGGTGACCAAACCAATAGGCATTGCTACCAAAAATCAATTCATCTCCTTGGGTATTACATGTAGACTCATCAAAGATTTGTCCCTTCTGGTTATTGTCATCAGAATAGAGTAAATTCGACTCGAATTGTTCATTGCAAACCTTTGCTGGAGTTGCACAATATACATCGGTAGGTAATGCACTATAAACGGTAGCCTTCACCTCAAAGTCCATCGCGGAATTACCCCAATTCTCAACATTAACAACGATTGGTAGAAGATCTTCTGCGTATAGATCACCAGGAAGGAAAGTGGAGAAACCAACCATCGCTGGATCGAATAAATTGTCTACGGTTACATAACCAATCAACTCGTCGTTGATGGGTTGCTCATCACCAATACCTGAGCCATCGAGCGTTGCTGAAATTCGATAGGTAGACCCATTGACGAAATCCGCTTGTATCGATGTCGTGTCTTCATCATTAGGCGCCATGTTGTTCATATTGATCTGAGCAGGATGAGTCTGAACATTTGTGGTAAAAGCCGTCACTTGCTTCCAAATATTAACATCGTCAACTGCAAAACCATCGCGTCCAGACCAGCGACTATCATCATCATTTGAATTACTTCCAGTAAATCCACTCTTGAATCTGAAACGGATATCAACTACTGAGCCCGCATAAGTTGAAATGTCAAAGGCGCCAACTCCACTTTCTGAGAAATCGGTCCAACCATAATCGGTACCCTGTGCTTGAAGCCCGGGTGTCCAATATTGATAAATCGCTTCAGCATTACCCGTATCGCGTTGATTTCTTGCTCTTTCATTATCATAGCCACCCCACATCGAAACCCCCGAAGGGCAATCGCCGCCAAAGTAAGCTTCGGAAGAACAAGAAATGATATTCCACCCGCCCTTATCGCTGAGTACTTCTATCATGGCCATATCATCCCAGACACTGTGTAGAATCTCGCCTTGACCATCGTTATAGGTGGTTGCAGCAAAACCCATGTGTCGGAATAAATTGGCTGATATCCAAGCCCTATCCGAACCTGTTAAATCCACATTTTCTAATACCATCGCTTCATCCCAATTAGCACCATAACCAGACCAATCGTCACCGCTACTATCGGTTTCCATTGTTCCATCCCACATGAAATCGGTAGGATTATTGGAATTAGCCGATGCTGTTGCTCCATTGTTTCCAGTTCCGGTCACACCGGTGTTATGAGTTGTCTCCTCTGCCCAATGATGATTGCCATGATAGGCTTCAAAGCGCCATGAACAACCACCATTACAACCCGTAGTGTCATCTGCAGAATCCCAATCGGCAGAGAATACCGTTTCGTTAGTAGATGCTGCTTCATCGACTTCTTTGATTTCAACTGTTAAGTCTGCTTGACCATTGAGAATGCCCATTCCAGTGTTGGTAACCGTAACGTTTACGCTTCTGGATCCTTCACCGATTGAACCGATATATTTGTCAGTATGAGAAAAATCGATATCCGAAACCGCTAAATCAGTATTATCCATTTCAATGACGATGATTCTTTCATATGCACCATCCCAACCCCAGTTATCATTCCAAGTTGTTTGGCGATAATTGCCATGAGCGAGGACGATGTCCGGTGCACTATTTGCTCCACCGATGAGTTGACCGACAACCGCGGTTGCAGGTCGAGCTGCCGCACCATAGTACAATGGCGCCATGTGACCACCACTGCCATCAGAGAGAGTGACTGCAATGCTGGTTGGTTCATTCAGATAGTAGATGGTAGTGGTTTGACCTGTGGAATCGGTAGATTCATCAGCACCGAATTTACAGGCGTTAAGGAAATCTGGTTCGCCATCACCATTTAGATCGGTAATGGTCACCTCCCAAGAGATATACTCCCCGAAATAGACATTCTGAGGGGCTGAATAAACCCCTGTGGCTTCATCTCTAGTTGCATAGGTAACATTCTGGGTATTGCCATCATTCATCGCGACTACGTCAACGATTCCATTACCATCCACATCGCCTATATCCATACCGCCGAAATCAACACCGAGTGCGTGAACGTGAGATCCAGCCTGTTGCTGGGTGGAAAATGTATATGCTCCAGGGAATGTTTTCGTAAGACAATCAAATTCGATTACTGTGATGTTATCGGATTTACCTGGATTGGTCGCAACGCCTGTCAGATAATCGACACCCTCGCTGCGTTGGAGCCACATGTCAGGGTCGGTACATGAGTCGACTAATGTTCCTTGAGTTTCTCCCCAGTCTCCGACTTCGAGTTCCCGATATGCATTTGCAGTTGAATCCCCGAGTTGTGTAAGTTGCGGATTAGTGAGGGTTTGCGTGAAACTACTGGTAATTGGCGACATATAAGTCTTAACAACCTGACTTTTGATATCCGCTTGTAGTTCAAGGACAAGGATGTCATCCCCACCATCTTTGTCGACATCGGCGACCGCTAAGTCCCAAACCCAAACCTGATCTAATCTTGCACCAATCGAGAATCCCCGTGGGTTAGCCTTAGGGACATCTGGGGCAAAGCTATCACAACCTCCATCATTAGTGATTGTCGTAATGTTTCCTAACTTATCCAAAAGTAGCCCACCATTACCATCGGATTTGAAGGGCCTGTTGCGTGCGTAAATGACGATATCGGCATTGCCATCACCAGTGAAATCACCGACCTCTACCTTTTGTGTGTTTGAATGGTCTTCAAATCCTGCATCTTCAGAGGTATTAGATGAGGTCCAAATATCCATGCGGTCGTAAAAATGTCCACCGTCATTCCAAAGTACGGATATTTTCAAACTTTGATCATTGGCAGTGACGATGTCTAGGTCGCCATCACAATCAAAATCACCCAGAGCGACATCATGGGGGTCTCTTTCAGTAGTGTATTGCCTCGATGTAGAGGCTGAAGTAAGATTTGCTGCAGCAAGGATTGAAATCAACATTATCAAGACTAGGGAGATTGCACGAGATTGGGATGCTCCGTTTGTATTCTTTCTCGACATAGTGTTCACTAGTCTGTGCGAATTACACTTCCACTTTAATGCCTTTGGGAAGATGTCTCCGTCTATGATGATTAAATAGGGCGCAGTAAGCGGGTAATAAGTATTCGATAGAATATTCTCATCACGACGCTAACCAGCGTGGAGCAGGGCCCCAACCATTGGTTTCACCACCGTGGACTTTGACTAATTTTCCCATTCTGAATAACGACTCCAACCATGCTTCGAGTTCCTCATCTTGGCGATCACCAAGATAGTCACTTGCAGCGAGTTCGATGGTCTCAAAAGCCATAGCGGTAACTCCGAATTGCCTGACTGCTATCCTCATCAACTCCTTGAGCCAAGCCTCGGCCATTGGATCGATTACCAAAGGGCCTTGTGCAGGTAAAGGCTCTTCGACTTGCTCGAGGAGCTCTCTAATCTCATCTACATCTGGGCGCCTGGATTGCTCCAAACCTTTTTCTGCAAGTGCAGAATGAATGTCTAAGTCGCCAATAGAGCGTCTAATTATGGGGATTCTAGTTGGGTCGGGAGCGGGTATTTGTGGCCCTTGATCGGTGTTTTTATTTCCGAATAATAGACTTGAAGTTCCACGGCTTTGACTCTCAACAGCTAGCGGCATTGTCCAACCGACTTTGTTGAGACCGAGTTCGTCAACCTTGGCTGAGACCCACTGTGAATCCCCTTCCAAAGTGATGTCGACCTCATCCTCAGATGAGCGAAAGCGATATCTGACGTAGCCGCGCAATTCGTGCATTATTCACTCCTGTGGCTGCTCCGACTTCAAGTTGACGCGTCTTATTGAGCCAATTTTCTCAAGACCGTGTGTAATATTCCGCCATTGCGATAATATTCTACATCGACTGGAGTGTCCATTCTCACCTGAACTTCAAAGATGATTTTCCTGCCTTGTGGGGTGGTTGCGGTCACCTCTATCATTTGCAATGGAACGACATCATCATCGATTGGAATAGAAAATATCTCTTCGCCTGATAAACCAAGGCTTTCAGCATCTTCTCCTTGCTTGAAAGTCAGCGGCAAAACCCCCATCCCCACTAGATTAGACCGGTGAATTCGTTCGAACGAAGTTGCAATCACCGCTTTAACCCCTAGTAACAGAGTGCCTTTTGCAGCCCAATCCCTGCTCGACCCGGTGCCATATTGTGAGCCTGCAAGAACTATCATCGGCGAGTTTGAAGACATCGCTGCATCGAATACACTGCAAATCTCTCCGGTTTCATGATCAACCGTCCAACCCCCTTCGGTATCTGGTGCTAATTGATTTCGAATACGAACATTGGCAAAAGTACCTCGCATCATAATCTCGTGATTGCCCCTTCGACTGCCAAATGAATTGAAATCACCTTCCCCTACATCTCTTTCAAGCAGCCATTTACCAGCAGGGCCATCAGCAGGAAAAGCACCTGCTGGTGAGATGTGGTCTGTTGTTACCGAATCGCCCAGTTTGAGCAAGACTCTTGCCCCATCAATCGCTTGGATCGGGCCGATTTCGGATGACAGCCCCTGGAAGAAAGTCGGCAGGCGGATGTAGGTAGAATCCCTCTGCCATTGGTAAAGTGGGCTCTCTTCAGCCATAATCGAATCCCATCTGTCTTCTTGCATAACTGTGGAATAGCGTTCCTTGAACATCTCTGGGGTAATAACGGTCAATGATTTTTCAATCTCATCATCACTTGGCCAGATATCGGCTAGCATTACAGGATTTCCAGAACTATCTTTTCCTAGAGGTTCGTTATCGAGGTCGATATCAAGAGTGCCAGCAAGAGCATATGCCACTACTAGGGGTGGACTTGCAAGATAAGAGGCTTTGACCTTCTGGTGTACCCGGCCTTCGAAATTACGATTGCCAGATATGACCGAGCCGACAATCAATGAATTATCGGCGATAGCCGATTCGATTTCGTCTGCTAAAGGTCCCGAGTTTCCGATGCAGGTAGTACAGCCATATCCAACATTATTGAAACCGAGAGCCGAGAGATATTCATCGAAGCCGTTCGCTCGATAATATTCGGTTACGACACGGCTACCTGGCGCCAAGGAGGTCTTGACCCAAGGCTTGACGGTGAGACCTTTAGCAACCGCTTTTTTAGCGAGAATTCCTGCGGCTAACATCACCCCGGGGTTGCTGGTATTGGTACAACTGGTGATGGCGGCGATGACCACATCGCCGTGATTGAGGTCATAGATATCATCACCGATTTCAACAATACCAGAATTGGATAATTCATCTTGTGAAAGTCCGTGACCTTGATGCCCGATTTCGTTGGTTAGAGTGTCATTATAATGACTCTTCATATGCGCTAAATCAACCCTATCCTGTGGGCGTTTTGGTCCGGCTAATGAAGGCTTTATCGAGCCAAGGTCTAATTCGAGAACTGCACTATAGGACTTCTCTGCAGCACTGGCATCATACCACAAACCTTGAGTGCGGCAGTAACTCTCAACCGCAGCTATCGCTTCCTCTTCACGGCCGGTTAATCGCAGATAATCAAGGGTTTTCTCATCGACGGGGAAGAAGCCGCAAGTAGCGCCATACTCAGGAGCCATATTGGCGATTGTAGCCCGATCGGGTAATGATAATGCAGACATTCCTTGCCCAAAGAATTCCACGAAATTACCTACTACTCCATGCCCCCTTAGAATTTCAACCACTCGCAATGTAAGATCGGTTGCTGTGACTCCAGAACACAAAGACCCGATTAGGCGAAAACCGACCACATCCGGCGCGAGCATGTAAATCGGTTGCCCGAGCATAACTGCTTCAGCCTCGATTCCACCAACCCCCCAGCCGAGAACACCTAAACCGTTTATCATGGTGGTATGAGAATCAGTTCCGACCAGTGTATCGGGCAACCAAACCCCATTTTCCTGACGAACCACCGTGGCTATCCACTCGAGGTTCACCTGATGTACAATTCCACGCGATGGTGGAACTACACGGAAATCCTCCAAGGATTCCTGGCCCCACTTCAAGAAACGATAACGCTCCATGTTGCGATGATATTCGATATCTAAATTCAAATCTAAAGCCGATACATTACTACCGGATACATCGACCTGAACCGAATGGTCGATTACCAAATCCACCGGCACTTGCGGGTTTACTTTGGTTGGGTCGCCACCCATCTCGACCATCGCATCACGTAGTGCCGCTAAATCGACTACTGCGGGAACACCGGTGAAATCCTGTAATATTACTCGACTGGGAATAAAAGGGATCTCGCTTCTCTCACCATCAGCCTGCCATTGAGCAATGGAAATGACATCTTCTTTGGTGACGAGAAAACCATCGCAATTTCGCAAAGCACCTTCGAGTAATACCCTGATAGAATAAGGTAAGGCAGAGGTATCATGACCGGCTTCATCGAGTGCGGAAATCGCGTGAAAACTACCACCTTTGTCGAAATCTCTCTCCGATGCAAAGTAATCTTCTGCCATGATGCGGGCGAATGGTCGCCCGTCTATCAATTTGGCCCAGTACTCACCAGAATTGCCACCATGACGCTTCTTCACTGAGAAGGGAAGCGCTGACGACTGTAACCGGATACGTAGGTCCTTCATTGCCTTGAGCACATGCTTCCCCACTACCGCCACAAGAGACTTGAGAAATTTGATCTATTACTTCGACACCTGTTGTATTTGTTCCATCGATCTGTCCTTTGTAGGCCTGACCAAACGCGGTATATTGACCATCTAGAGTGTAAGCACCGTTGGAGTCGACCAGATAAAATTGACTTCCGGCAGAGTTTTCATTCGAAGAACGTGCTGCTGCAAGGACTCCTGGGGCGTGAGTATTGCCGAATTCGGCAGGAACAACCCATTTGGTCTCATCGTCCTTGCACTCGTCGCTTGCGACACTGGGGTTGCTAGAGCAATAACCGAAGAAGGTACCAGCATATCCACCAGAGCCATCTTGGTTCTCAAAATCACCGCTTTGGATCATGAAATCATCGATGACACGATGGAAAATCACGCCGTCATAACGCTTTGCATTTACGTTCTCCCGGAAACTCTCAGCATGCATCGGGGTGCTGCTATCATCGAGTGAAATCCATATTTTCCCATTGTGATCAACTCCAGCGGTATCGGTCCAAGTAATCTCCATCAACACATCACCAGCGAGTTCGTCTTCATTAGAATCGCTTAGCGTTTTTGTCACTGCTAAAATGAGTAATGCCCCCCCTATAATTACTATCAATCCAGCCGGAGTAGGAGCTCCGGCAATGACTAATTTTGGCATCAAAGTCTCGGAAATACCCTTATCCTGCATCTCGTTACGTAAATTATTGTAAATAGATCCACATGCTTTATCGCGCGGATTCAATTTTATTGCATCGTCGAGTAAACCAGCTGCGCGTCGGTAATCACTCTTTGAACCTGATTCTTTAGCCATATCCCATATTGCACTACCTGCCAAGCGGAGGGTTGTGGCGTGCTCACCTTTACTATCTATATCCCTTAAAACCTCCAATACTGATTCAGGGTTTCCCTTTTTGAGTAACTTCTCGGCCTTATCCCATGCCTCGGCGCGAGATTTGCTTATGCTGTCCTTATCGGTTCCGGCCATGCTCCGCCGAGAATCGCATAGGTTTTGAGCACTACTCTTGCTAAAGTTGGATAATGTTGACAACAATACATTCAAGGAGCGATTCCATCCCACCGACGCTAATGGCCCATGCCCGTAGGGCACAAGGCGTCGGAGTCTGAACAAGATGAGCAATATCGTCAATGATTTCTGCATCAATATCGCTACTGCAAACGGAACCGGATCTCAATCAGCAAATCTGATATTGCTACAATCGTTTTTCGACATGGGAATCCCATCCAGTGGCAAGAACCTATTTCCATCCAATATCTCAGGATTACCAACTTGGTACATCATTCGTGTTTCGGATAATGGTTATCAAGCACCTGGAAATTCCACCCACATTCAAGTGCTATTCAACAAGGATACCTGGGAGGATGACCTCGCAGCACTCGAGCCGGGAACAGTGGTTGTTTGGAATACCGATAGCAAAATGCCAATGACAAGAGAAGATGTGATTTCATATCCAGTACCGATGACTAAAATAGCGAGAACACTCAATGCAAAACTTGCGAGAATGGTCGCTAATGTCATCTACGTTGGCGTGATTGCTGAAATATTAGACATTGACCAAAAAGTGCTTGAAGGGGCGATTACAAAGCAATTTGGAGGAAAGGTCAAGGCGATTGAACTCAATACAGAGGCCGCCCGACTCGGCCGTGAATACGCGCGGGAAAACCTGACCAAAACCGACCCTTATCTCGTTGAACCACGAGAGGCTGAGGGTGAACACTTCTTCATAGAGGGTAATGAAGCACTGGCACTTGGGTCGATTTTTGGTGGCATTCAGGTATTGGCATGGTATCCGATTACCCCATCCTCGTCAGTAGCTGAAGCGGCTATCAAGTGGTTGCCTGAATTGCGAAACAAGGATGGCAAAGCCACGTATGCAATCATCCAAGCTGAAGACGAACTCGCCGCAGCCGGCATGATAATCGGTGCCGGATGGGCTGGTGCTCGTTCGATGACGGCAACTAGTGGCCCGGGTATTTCTCTGATGCAGGAATTCATTGGCCTATCGTATTTCGCTGAAATCCCCTGCGTATTTTGGGACGTGAACAGAGTGGGTCCCTCGACCGGCTTGCCGACCAGAACTCAACAAGGTGACCTGACAATGCTCTACGAGAGCAGTCATGGCGACACCATTCACATAGTTCTAATTCCGGGAACAGTCGAAGAGTGTTTTGAATTCGGCTGGAAAGCATTTGATATTAGTGAACGCTATCAAACCCCAGTGATGGGTTTTAGTGATCTCGACCTAGGGATGAATCGATGGTCTTGTAAGGGCTTTGACTATCCTGATTTGCCAATGGATAGAGGAAAGGTTTTGCTGACTAAAAAACAGATGGATGCGATCGATAACTATGGGCGCTACCGTGATGTTGACGGCGACGGCATCCCCTATCGCACCTTACCTGGTAGCGGTTTAGACCCCATTCTATATCGTGGCACAGGACATGATGAAGATGGAACTTATAGTGAGAAGCCAGATGTTTACTTCAAATTGATGGCCCGCCTAAAACGCAAAATCATGGATTCTTCGGATAATTTGCCAGTACCTCTTTTCCGTGAGGAAAAAGAATGTGAAGTAGGTATTGTATATTATGGTTCGATGGAAAACATCATCCAAGAGATCGACGACATCTTGGAAGAGACCGGACGCAAGGTCAGTCAATGTCGGGTGAGGGCTTTACCTTTACACAGCGAGGTAAAAGAATTCATGGAACGCCATGAGACCATCATCGTCCTCGAGGTCAACCGAGATGGGCAACTCAATGGCATCATGCGAAAAGAGATGCCTACCGGCTTATTGACACGAATTCACAGCGTCGCCTATAGCGATGGACTACCACCTAGAGCGACCCAATATGCCGAAATGATTCTCGCGGTCTTAGAGGAGGTGGGTGCATGAGTGATAAACCTGTAAGAGCGGTAAAACTCAATGTGATAAACGAGCCAAAGGATAGTTATTCCGGCGGTAAATCTTCACTATGCCCCGGTTGCGGTCACGACCAAATATCATCGGTTATCATCAATGCAGCTTGGGAAAATGGCATTGAACCGCATCGCATAGCTAAGATGTCTGGAATCGGGTGCTCATCGAAAACCCCCGCCTATTACCTCGCCAAATCCCATGGATTCAACACCGTTCACGGCAGGATGCCAAGCGTCACTACCGGCGCTAACGTAGCCAACAAGGATTTACTTTACCTCGGCGTTTCCGGTGACGGTGATTCGGCCAGTATTGGAATAGGTCAATTCATCCACGCTGTTCGCCGAAATGTCAACATGGTATACATCATCGAAAACAACGGAGTATACGGTTTGACCAAGGGACAATATTCAGCAACCGCTGACAAAGGTAGCACGAAAAAGAAGGGTGAGATAAACGAAACCCAGCCTATCGACATGTGTGCCATGGCCATCAATCTCGGCTGTTCTTTTGTCGCTAGATCATTTAGTGGTGCAAAAAAGCAATTGGCATCTTTAATCAAGGCGGCGATGTCTCACAAAGGCTTTGCTTTAATCGACGTCATCTCACCTTGTGTTACTTTCAATAATAACGATGAGTCGATGCGCTCATATGGCTATGTAAAAGAAAACGATATCGAATTACACACCTTGGGCTATATCCCTCACTTCAATCCAGTTGAGGAAGTAGAGGTTCCCGCAGGACACTATCGCGACATCACCTTACACGATGGCTCGACCATTCGCCTTGAAACTATCAGCGAAGAGCACGACCCAAGTGATACAATGGCTGCACTTACCGCTATTCACAAAGCAGAAGTCGCCGCAAACCACGTCACTGGCCTACTATACTTCGACAGTAGTAGACCTGCCTTGCACGAGGATATGCAGATGGTGGACACACCATTAATCGACTTACAAGAGGATGACCTCAGGCCAAGCAAGCAAGCACTCAACGATATAATCGCTAGTTTCCTTGCCTGAATGGGGAATCACTGAGAATAATTCTGACAATCCCTTCTACCGCTGCTTTGAAGAATGAGGGGCTACTGGCCCGGCCGTCAGTCTCTTAGTGTAGCGGTCCATCATGGTGGGTTCTGGTCCCGCCGACCTCGGTTCAAATCCGAGAGAGACTATTTATGGTCGACTAGACGACTGACAAGCGAGGGTGATTGTATGAAGGATGCAACCGAGGTATTCGACCATTGGGCAAGTATCGGTAAGGACGAGGGCATGGAAAAAGGCCATGCTGCTGCAGTAGCAGAAATGCTTGAATTCATCGGCGATAAACGCGTAGAACCATTCAGTGCAATCGATATCGGTTGTGGAAATGGGTGGGTTGTTCGTAAATTGTCTGACTTTGCCAAATGCACTCACGCGATTGGCATAGATGGCGCAGAGACGATGATTGCCAAAGCCAAGACCATCGACGCCAAAGGAGATTATCACCTTGTGGTATTACCAGATTATCAACCGGATACAAAAGTCGATGTGATTCACTCGATGGAATTCATCTATTATCTACATGAACCAGCACAGATGTTGAACAATATTCACAACCACTGGTTGAACAGTGGTGGGCTAGCTATTTTCGGTATCGATTTCTATGCTGAGCACAAGGAAAGCCATGACTGGCCTGGATTATTAGATGTGCACATGACCTTGCTTAGTGAGGAGGAATGGCTCACGCTGTGGGCAGATGCTGGATTTGTCGACATCATAAGTTGGCGAGCAAATTCCAGTGCTGATTTTCCCGGAACTCTGGTTATCGCTGGACGTAAAATCTAGATTTGAATTATCAATCTCACAATGAATATCAAGCAGAAGAACAACACCGAACTCACAAGCACGACCTTCATACCTTTTTGACTGGCTTCTCCGCTCCATTGCTCAGAAAAGTTCGGACCCTTGATTAGAATCCTTGCCCACCAGATCCAGTAGAGCCATAGCCCGATTGCTAGGAAAAGGGGAATCATTTCACCACCGGGTAAATCAAGGTAGTCACGCCATTCAAGATGTACAATTCGCGCTATC